>NZ_JASCXP010000436.1:0-6248 GCF_030010695.1 Nocardia sp. CC201C | reverse complement strand
GTAGTCGGCGGGGAGGAAGTGGGCGTATCGCTCGAAGTCCATACCTCCAGCGTCATCGGTGCGACGGCGGGCGACAACTCGCGTTCCGCCGCTGCGTGGGAGCCAGCGAAATCGCGCTGACCTGCGCTTGTTCCATCCTTCCGGACGGGAGGCCGGATGCTGCTCAGTTTTCCGGACGCCGCCGCGTCAAGGGGCCTCGCCACGCCTTGACCGGCGTAGCTTTGCGGCGCAAAGTGAATATATGAACTCTGCATCACAAAGTAATCCCGGTTCCGAGCAGGCCCGGCAACTGGTGGACGATATGGAACACCTCACCCGACGCGGCTGGAAGCTGGCCGCCCCCATGTGGTTCCCCATGCTGTGCATCGCCGTCACCACCCTCGCGTCGGTACCGGCCGCCATCCTGTTCGAGGGTACGAACGCCATGGGCTGGTACTGGATCGTCGTCTCCCTCGCCGCCGCGCTCGCCTGCGGGTGGTACTTCTCCACCCGCCGAGTGCAGCTCCCGGATCTGCGGGGCGGCATCGTCATACTGGCCGCACTGGGTCTGCTGGTATCCACGCAACTGCTCGGCTGGTTCTACCGGGGTGAGTGGGCGCTGGTGGCCCCCTGGCTGGCCGTCGGCATCGGACTCGCCGTCTTCGCGGCGGCACTGCGGTCGCTCACCACGGCCGCGGTCGCCCTGGCCAGCATCGCGGTCGCGGTCATCGTCGGCATCACCGAACCCGAGCACGGGTACGCGCTGCTCGCCCTGGTGGTCGGTGTCACCGCCGCGCTGGCCGCCATGGTGGAACTGGTCCGCACCGACGCCGGTACCGCCGCATGAGCGACCCGCACCCGTCGCTCGACCTCGACGATGTCGTGCACCAGCGCACCCGGCTCGGCATCCTGGCCCTGTTGCGCTCCGGTGTCTCCATGGAATTCGGTGTGCTGCGGGACAATCTGCGCCTCACCGACGGCAATCTGAACCGGCATCTGAAGGTGCTCGAACAGGCCGGGCTGATCACGGGCAACCGGGTCACCGGCCGCGGCCGACCCAAGACCTGGCTCGCCATCACCGCCGCGGGCCGCGACGCCCTGGATGCCGAACTCGCCACCCTGCGCGCCCTCATCGAGGCCACCGAACAGCCGACGCCCGAGCGGGATGCGTCGTAGGCGCGTGGCCGACTGGTCTCCGCCGCACGGCCACAGGCATGATCGGGATATGAAGGTTTTCCAGATCGGTGCGGCCGGGGGTGTCGGACGGCGGCTCGCGCGGCTGCTGACCGACCGCGGCGACGAGGTCAGCGGGATGTATCGCAATCCCGAACAGGTCGAGACCGTGCGGGAATCCGGCGCCGTGCCGGTGCCGGGGGATCTCATCCACGATTCCGTCGACGAATTGGCGAAGAAGCTGGCCGGGCACGATGCCGTGGTGTTCTCGGCGGGGGCGCACGGCACCGGCATGGATCAGACCACCGCCATCGACGGCAAGGGCCTGGAGAAGGCCGCCGATGCCGCGGCGCTGGCCGGGGTGTCGCGATTCGTGCTGGTCTCGGTATTCCCGGAGGCAGGGCGAAACCGGGAAACCACCGAGGGTTTCGAGCACTACATGCGGGTCAAGAAGATCGCCGACGCCTATCTGGCCCGCACCGACCTGAACTGGCTCATCGTCCGCCCGGGCACACTCATCGACTATCCCGGCACCGGCCGGGTCAACGCCGGGCTCGCCATCGAGTACGGCAGCGTGCGTCGCGACGACGTGGCCGCCTTCCTCGCCTCCGCCCTGCACGAACCACGCCTCGACCGGATGCTCGTCGAACTCACCGGCGGACAGACCCCGGTGGACGAGGCCGTGGCCCGTCTGGTGGCCGCGACGTCCTAGGCCACACGACACCCCCTCTCGAATGCCGGGATGGCCCGCGCTCAACGCCGCGACTCGCCAGCGCCGGTTCGGCGGGCATCGCGTCGCGTCGGCGTCGCGACTCGCCAGCGCCGGTTCGGCGGGTGAGCGTCTCAGCACGTCGGCATCGCGATACCCCAGCGCCGTGTGGGTGCTGCCCGGCCGCCGTACGTCATTCTCCGAGCCGGATCGCCTCGCCGGATGCCGCCGCTACGTCCCCGTCCTCCGGCGCGGTCAGCAGGCGCTTGAGCACCTTGCCCGTCTCGCCACGCGGCAGACCGTCGACGAAGGCCACATCGCGCGGTACCGAGACGCGGCCGAGGCGGTGGCGCAGGTAGCGGCGCACCATCTCCGAGTCCAGCCCGGCCCCGGCATTGCGCACCACGAACGCCGCCAGGCGCTGTCCGAAGTCCGGATCGGGCACGCCCACCACCGCGACCTCGTTGACCTGGGGCAGCTGGGCGAGCGCCTCCTCCACCGGACGCGGGAAGACGTTCTCCCCGCCGGAGATGATCATCTCGTCCTCCCGGCCCACGATGAACAGCCGCCCGCTCACATCCAGATAGCCGAGATCGCCCGTATCCAGCAGTCCGTCGTTCTCCTCGGGTGGCACGGCATTGACATAGCCGTCGAACAGCATCTGGTTGCCGACGAAGATGCGGCCGGTGACGCCCACCGGCACCGGCCGCCGATCGTCGCCCAGTACCGCGATCTTCGTGCCCAGCGGCGGTCGCCCCGCCGTCATGGGAGAGATGCGCAGATCCTCCGGCGTGGCGATGGTCGCCCACGACACCTCGGTCGAACCGTAGATGTTGTAGAGGATGTCGCCGAAGGTGTCCAGGAAGCGCAGCACCGTCGAACCCGCCAGCGGCGCACCGCAACTGGCCACGATGCGCAGGCTGGAGGTGTCGTAGCGCGCCCGCACCGCGGTCGGCAGGTCGAGCAGCCGCTGCGCCATGGTCGGCACCACCAGCAGGGTGGTGACCCGGTGCTCGGCGACGAGGCGCAGGGTGTCCTCCGCGTCGAACCGCGCGGGCAGCACCACGGTGGCCCGCAGCGCCGCGCCGAGTTGCAGTCCGGACAGCCCCCAGGTGTGGAACAGCGGGGCCGGTATGAGCATGGTGTCGTTCATCCGCAGCGGAATGCGCGAGAGCAGCGCGGCGAGGGCGCCGAAACCCCGCGCGTTCGGTCGCCGCGCGCCTTTGGGCGCGCCGGTTGTGCCGGAGGTGAGCACCACCAGTCGACCGGGCTGCGGCGGTTTGCGAAACCCCTTCGCCCCCAATTGGATCAGATCATCGATGGTGAGCCGCCCGGCCGTGGGCCGGTCGCCGTCCGTCGTCACCCGGGGGATGCCCTCGTGCAGGTAGCCGACCAGCGATTCCAGCTCACCGTCGACGAACAGGGCCGAGAGCCGGTCGCGCTGCACGATCTCCTCGATCCGCCGCGCCGACAGTCCGGCATTGAGCAGCACCGTGTCCACGCCGAGTTTCCCGGCGGCGACCATGGTTTCGACCATCCCCGCGTGATTGCGCGCGAGCAGGCCGAGCGCGTCGCCGAAGCGCAGCCCGAGCGCGCCCATGGCGTGGGCCAATGCGTCACTGCGCCGGTCGATCTCGGCGTAGGTGCGGCTGCCGTGCCCGTCCACCACGGCGACGCGATGCGGCGCGCGGGCGGCTCCGGCGGCGTAGGCGCCCGCGAGATTGAACCCCCAGCGCGCCAGTCCGCGCAGTTGCCGGACCACCACGTCGGGACGGCTCGGGCCCACCACACCGGTCTCGAGCACCTGCCGGGCCACCCCGACCGCGCGCCGTACCCCTGAGTCCTCGCCATTGACCGCGACCGACGTCGCCTTCCCCCGCACGATATCGGCGGCGCGCTCCAATCCGGTTCGAATCCAGCGCACCACCGCGGATTTCGGCAACTCCGCCAGCCGGGGATGCAGCCGCCCGACGGCGAAGCAGGTCACCGTCACCCGCGTGCGCGCGTCGTCGCCGACCATCCGCACGGTCACGAAGCTGCCGCGGGCCGGACACTGCAGTTCCAGGCTCTCCCCCGCGCGGCCCGCCCGCACCCGCACCTCGAGGATGGCGATTCCGGTGTCCGGGGTGCCGATGCGGAAGAGCACCAGCGGATTTCCCTCGACCACGCCCACCTGTTCGCATGCACCGATCCCGGGGTAGACGCGTGGATAGGTCTCGGGTTCGAGCAGCAGCGCCCACAGCGCATGCCTCGGAATCGCTATCTCAGCGGCCGCATCGAAGACATCGGTCACCACCGCAGCGCCACTCCTTGCCGGGCCCGCGCACACCAATCCGGTCGGGATCGCTCCGTTCTACCGATCCGCGCGGCCGCGGGGATCCGAATGCACCGGTTCCCGGTCTATTCACCAGTCGCGGCCGAATCGCTTATGACCGAGCACAATCGGGTCCGCACGGGGATCACCATCACCGGGACCGCCGCCGCGTCGACCGCCGCGCGCACGGTGCGGGCGTGATCGGGGGCCAGTCGCCGCGACCAGCCCAGGACGACCAGATCGGCCTCCCGCGCCGCCACCTCGACCACATGCTCGCCGGGTTCACCGCTGCACAGGGTGATCTCGGGGTGCGGGTGCGGTACCAGGGGGCGGCAGAACCGCGCCCGGAATTCCGTCTCCCACGCCTCGCGGGCGTGCGCGGATTGGTCCCAGCACGCCGGAACGGTGCGTTCGTCGAACACGTGCAGCAGGACGAGTTCGATTCCGGCGGTGTGGAACAGCCCGGCGGTCTCGGCGACCGCCCGCGCCGCCTCCTCGGTGCCGTCGAGCGGCAGCAGCACGCGTTCGATGGCCCCGGGCGTGCCGCCGGGCCGCGGTGTCACCACGGCGGGGACCAGAACCAGGGGATCGCGCGCATGTTGGAGCAGCCACCAGACGTCGTCGTCGAATCCGACGACGCCCATCAGCACGTCGGGATCGTCCAGGGCGTCGAGGAATTCGGCGTCCGAGGCGTCCTTCGGCGTGTACCGGGTGCCCAGTCGCAGAGATCGGGCCAGGTCGGCCGCGATCACCTCGGTGGTGGGCGCGGGCCGGACCAGGATATCGGTCATGGGGTCTCCTCATCGGTGGGCCACCAAGCCGCGCCGACGACGGGGTGTGCGGCGCGGTCGCCGACCGCCATGGTCACCGGGCCGTCGCTGTGCACGCCGACACCGGTGTGGGTGATGTCGAGCCGGATGCGACGACCCAGGCAGTGGAACGCCAGCCGCAGCCGCGGCCAGCGGTCCGGCAGCACCGGCCGCACCCGCAGCACGCCGTCGCGCACCCGGACCCCGGCGAAGCCGGTCAGCATCGCCTGCCAGACCCCGGCCACGGTGGCCATGTGCAGGCCCACCGCGGTGCTGCCGGTGCGATCGTCGAGATCGAGCCGCAGCGCCGCGCGCAGCATCTCCAGCGCGGCGTCGGCACGTCCGGCGCGTGCCAGCAGCGCGGCCATGGCGGCGGGTGACAGCGAGGAGCCGTGCGCGGTACGCGGACCGTAGAAGTCGAGGTTGACCGGCAGCGAACCGGGCACGGTCTCCTCGGGCACCAGGTGGTGCAGCATCAGCACGTCGGGCTGTTTGATCAACTGCGAGCCCGTCACCCGACGCTGCCCGAGCAGGACGTCCACCGCCACCGGCGGCCGGGCGCCGACGTCGGCCATGGTGAGCGGTTCCAGCTCGAAGTATCCGGCGAACTGCTCGTAGCGGCCGTCCGGGTGCGCCTGGTCCACGATGCGCTCGGCCAGCTCCCGCCAGCGCGCGAATTCCGCTGCCTCCTCGGCGTTCCGGGGATGCAGACGGGCGGCGCGGCGCAGATTCCAGCGAGCCATGACATTGGTGTAGGCGTTGTCGTCGACCGTTTCGTGGTACTCGTCCGGGCCGATCACGCGGTCGATGTGGCCGCGATCGTCCGCGTCCACCCGCACCCGCGCGGCCCAGTAGGCGGCGGTCTCGGTGAGCAGCTCACGCGCGGTGGTGTGCGCGAAATCGGGACGCCCGCACCATTCGGCGAAATGATCCACCGCCCAGGCCACATCGGCGGTGATGTGCTCCTCGAGGTCGCCGGTGAGAATGGGAACCTCGGTGCCGCCGAGGAATCCGCTGCGCGGGGTGACGTCGAAGCCGTCGGCGGCCGACTCCCAGGGGAAGCGCGCACCGACGCGGCCATCGGCGCGCGCGCGGGCACGCGCGCCCGGCAGCCGCCGCAGCCGGTAGGCGATCATGGCCTCGGCGGCGGCGGGATCGATACTCGCCATGGCGGGCAGCACGAAGGCGTCGGCGTCCCAGAACACGTGGCCGCGATAGCCGGAACCGGAGATGCCGCGCGCGCCCACCGCGGATTCGCCGTGCG
>NZ_JASCXP010000435.1:0-6273 GCF_030010695.1 Nocardia sp. CC201C | reverse complement strand
TCATCTACCTGGGCGGCGGCACCCCGCTGCAGCAGGCGCTCGGCTTCTCCGACACCCCCGAGAACATGGAGAAGTTCCTCACCGCCGCCCTCGGCCCCGGCGTGGACAAGGCCAAGATCCACGACTACTGCCAGGGCAGCGTCGAACACTACAACTGGCTGGTCGCCCAGGGCGTGCCGTTCAAGGAGGAGTTCTGGGGCGAACCGGGCTACGAACCGCCTGCCGACCAGGGACTGATGTACTCCGGCGGGGAGAACGCCGCGCCGTTCAACACCATCGCCGACCCGGCACCGCGCGGGCACCTGCCCCTGACCCCGGACAAGAAGCTGGGTGAGAAGGGCGGCGGCTACATGCTCATGAAGCCGCTCGCCGACACCGCCGAAAAGCTCGGTGTCCGCCATGAATACGACGTGCGGCTGCGGCGGCTGATCGTGGACGACTCCGGCCGGGTAGTCGGGGTGGCGGCCACCCGCTACGGAAAGCCGGTGCACGTGCGCGCCGAACGCGGCGTGGTGCTGGCCACGGGCAGCTTCGCCTACGCGCACCAGATGGTGGAACAGTTCGCGCCCAGGATCTTCGGCCGTCCCGCCGCGACGGTGGAGGAGCACGACGGCATCGGCATCCGGGTGGCCCAGGCGCTCGGCGCGGACCTCGCGCACATGGACGCCACCGAGGTCGCCTTCATCGCCGACCCGCAGGTCATCGTGCGCGGCATTCTGGTGAACGGGCAGGGCCAGCGCTTCATCACCGAGGACACCTATCCGGGCCGGATGGGCCAGGCGGTATTGCAGGAGCAGCACAACCAGGCGTATCTGGTCATCGACGAGGCCGCCCTGGAGGCGGCCTTCGAGACCAAGTCCTCCATGTCGTTCCTGCGCATCGCCCCCACCTGGGTTGCCGAGACGGTGGCCGAACTCGAGACCGAGATGGGCCTGCCGGAGAACGCGCTGCAGGCCACCATCGACCTGTACAACCACCACGCCGCCAAGGGCGAGGACCCGTTCCTGCACAAGAAGCCGGAATGGGTCAAGCCCATCGGCACCCCGCTGGGCGCGTATGACCTGCGCGGCTACACCGGCGGTTTCACCCTCGGCGGCCTGCGCACCGATCTGGATTCGCGGGTGCTGCACGTGGACGGCGAACCGATTCCCGGACTGTTCGCGGCCGGGCGGGTCACCTCGGGCATCTGCGCGGGCGGGTACGCCAGCGGCTGCTCGCTCGGCGATGGCAGCTTCTACGGTCGGCGCGCGGGTGTGACCGCCGCCAAGGGCAACTGAGAGGTACTGACGCGCATGCGATTCGGCATCGTCTTGTTCACCAGCGATCGGGGCATCGCGCCCGCGACCGCCGCGCAGGCCGCCGAGGAGCGCGGCTTCCGCTCCTTCTTCGTGCCCGAGCACACCCACATTCCGGTGAAACGGGAAGCGGCGCACCCGCTCACGGGCAGCGCCGAACTGCCGGACGACCGGTACACGCGCACCCTCGACCCCTGGGTGGCGCTGGCCACCGCGGCGGCGGTGACCTCGCGCATCGAACTGTCCACGGCGGTGGCGCTGCCCACCGAGAGCGACTGCATCACCCTGGCCAAGACCATCGCCACCCTCGATCACCTGTCCGGCGGGCGGGTGACGCTCGGGGCCGGATTCGGCTGGAACACCGACGAACTCGCCGACCACGGGGTGCCGGGCAACAAGCGGCGCACGGTGCTGCGCGAATACGTGGAGGCGATGCGGGCGCTGTGGACCCAGGAGGAGGCCAGCTACTCCGGCGAGTTCGTCTCCTTCGGACCCAGCTGGGCCTGGCCCAAACCGGTGCAGTCGCACATTCCGGTGCTCATCGGCGCGGGCGGCACCGAGAAGACCTTCCGGTGGATCGCCCGGACCGGGGACGGCTGGATCACCACCCCGACCGAATCGGATGTGCAGGCGTCCACGGCACTGCTCATGAAGCACTGGCGGGAGGCCGGACGCACCGGCGCGCCCCGCGTGGTGGCGCTCGACTTCAAACCCGACCCGGAGCGGCTGGCCCGCTGGGCCGACGCCGGGGTCACCGACGTGCTCTACGGCCTGCCGGACAAATCCGACGACGAGGTCTTCGCCTACCTCGACCGGTTGGCGGGCAAACTCGCGCCGCTCGGGCTGCACGACTGAGTTCGACTCACCCAGCCCGCTTTTCGCTTCACCACGCTTCATCACGGAAAGGCACACCGACGTGCGCGTAGCCCTGCTGTCGTATCGCAGCAAGACACACTGTGGCGGGCAGGGCGTCTACGTCCGGTACCTCAGCCGGGGATTGGCCGAACTGGGGCATCGGGTGGAGGTGTTCTCCGGACAGCCGTATCCCGAACTGCTCGACCCCCGGGTGCGGCTCACCGAGGTGCCGAGCCTGGATCTGTACCGCGAGTCCGACCCCTTCCGCACCCCGCGCCCCGGCGAGCTCCGCGACGGCGTGGACCTGCTGGAACTCGGCACCATGTGGACCGCCGGATTCCCGGAGCCGCGCACCTTCAGCCTGCGGGCCGCGAAGCTGCTGCGCGCTCGCGCCGGCGATTTCGACGTGGTGCACGACAATCAGTGCCTCGGCACCGGACTGCTCGACATCGCCCGGCACCTGCCGCTGGTGGCGACCATCCACCACCCGATCACCCGGGACCGGGCGGTGGATCTGGCGGCGGCTCCGTGGCGGCGCAAACCGCTGGTGCGCAGGTGGTACGGATTCCTGGGGATGCAGATGCGGGTGGCGCGCCAGCTGCCCGACCTGATCACCGTGTCCTCGTCGTCGGCGGCCGATATCCGCGCCGACTTCGGGGTGGCGGCCCGACAACTGCACACCGTGCCGCTGGGTGTCGACACCGAACTGTTCCGGCCGCATCCGCTGCCCCGCGTGCGCGGCCGCATCGTGGCGGTCGCCAGCGCCGACAAGCCGCTCAAAGGCATCGGTCACCTGCTGAAAGCCATCGCGCGCCTGCGCACCGCCCACGACCTGGAACTGCGGCTGGTGGCCAAGCTGGAACCGAACGGACCCACGGAGAAGCTCATCGCCGAACTCGGCCTCACCGATATCGTCACCGCCGTCAGCGGACTCGCCGACGAGGAACTGGCGCGGCTGCTCAGCTCCGCCCAGATCGCCTGCATTCCCTCCCTGTACGAGGGGTTCTCGCTGCCCGCCGTGGAGGCCATGGCCAGCGGTACGCCGCTGGTCGCCAGCCGGGCGGGTGCGCTGCCGGAGGTGGTGGGCGACTGCGCGGAACTGGTGGAGCCCGGCAATGTGGACGAACTGACCCGGGTGCTGGGCGCGCTGCTGGCCGACCCGGACCGGCGACGTCAGCTGGGCGCGGCCGGACGCCGCCGCGCCCTGTCCGTCTTCAGCTGGGAAGCCGTCGCCGCGCAGACGGTCACCGTCTACGAACGGGCCATCGCCCGACATCTCATCCGCCCCGCCATCGCGCCGCTCGGCGCGTCCACCCAGGAGGCACGCACATGCTGACCGTCGACTTCGACCGCCTGCGCATCGGACCCGGCGTCCGGGTCATCGACGTGGGCTGCGGGGCCGGACGGCACTCCTTCGAGGCGTATCGACGCGGCGCGGACGTGGTGGCCTTCGATCAGAACGCCGAGGACCTCGCCGATGTGCGGGTCATGTTCGAGGCCATGGCCGAGGCCGGGGAGAGCCCCGATTACGCCAAGGCCGAGACGGTGCGCGGCGACGCCCTCGACCTGCCCTACGGCGACGGCGAATTCGACGTGGTGATCGCCTCGGAGATCCTGGAGCACATCCCGCGCGACGGCCAGGCGATCAACGAGTTGGTGCGGGTGCTCAAACCCGGTGGGGCGCTGGCGGTCACGGTGCCGCGTTGGCTGCCGGAACGCATCTGCTGGGCGCTGTCGGACGAGTACCACGCCAATGAGGGCGGCCACGTGCGCATCTACAAGGCCGACGAACTGCGGGAGAAGATCTGCTCGCGCGGTGTGCGGCATGTGCGCACCGAGTTCGCGCACGCTCTGCACGCGCCGTACTGGTGGCTGAAATGCGCGGTGGGGGTGTCCGCGGACAAGCATCCGCTGGTATCGGCGTATCACCGAATGCTGTTGTGGGACATGATGTCCGCACCGCCGCTCACCCGGGTGGCGGAACGGCTGCTCGATCCGCTCATCGGCAAGAGCGTGGCGCTGTACTTCACGAAACCGGCGGTGCGCCTTGGCGGTTACTGACCTACCCGGGGTGCCCGAGGTGCTCACCGCCGACGAACTGCTGCGCACGGCCGAATCCATTGCCGCCGCACAGGAATCCGACGGTGCCATTCCCTGGTTCGACGGCGGGCACACCGATCCGTGGGATCACCTCGAATCGGCGATGGCGCTCACCGTGGCCGGACTGTACGAGCACGCGCGGGCGGCCTACGCTTGGTCGGCCGTCGCCCAGCGGCCGGACGGCTCCTGGCCCATGCAGTTCCGCCGGGGCACGGTGGAGAACGCCGACGCGGACACCAACTTCTGCGCCTACATCGCCACCGGGGTGCTGCATCACCTCACCCGCACCGGCGACCGCGCCTTCGCCGACGAGATGTGGCCGACGGTGCGCCGCGCCATGGATTTCGTGATCGGTCTCCAGCGCGGGCGCTACGGGGAGATCCACTGGTCGCTCGGCCCCGCCGGAAGCTCCGGCGAGGCGCTGCTCACCGGCTGCTCCAGCATTTTCCACAGCCTGCGCTGCGCCCTGGCGCTGGCCGAGCGGGTCGGCGACCCGCAGCCCGAGTGGGAGGTCGCGGCCATGCGGCTGGGGCACGCGCTGCGCGAGCACCCGGAAGCCTTCCTGGACAAGAGCCGCTACTCCATGGACTGGTACTACCCCATCCTCGGCGGCGCGATCCGCGGCGATGCGGGTCGACGGCGCATCCGCGCGCACTGGGACGACTTCGTTGTCGGCGAGCTCGGCATTCGCTGCGTCGCCGACCGGCCCTGGGTGACGGGTGCGGAAACCTGCGAACTGGTGCTGGCCCTGGACGCCCTCGGCGAGCGCGAGCGCGCCCTGCGCCTGTTCACGAATATGCAGCACCTGCGGGAATCCGACGGCTCCTACTGGACCGGTCTGGTCTTCGCCGACGGCAAACGCTGGCCCGAGGAACGCACCACCTGGACAGGCGCGGCCGTGATCCTCGCCGCCGATGCGCTGAGCCGCGCCACCCCGGCCAATGGCATCTTCCGCGACCTGTTGCCCGCAGCCCCGGTGACGACCCATCTGACCTGTGAGTGCGCGGATATCCGAGGCTGACGGACGCGCTCCACGCCGCTGTCGCCCTCGGTCGGTTCGACCGGCGTTCGCGGACCGGGGCACACCCCGACGCCCGCGCGGACTCCTCGCGGCCGGAGGACGACCGCGGCGGCGTCCGAATGTGATCTCGATGGACGACGGATTCACCGTCTTGCCGAGCGCGGCCGGGCCTTGGAGGATGGCGGCGGTAGCTGTCCAGCCGGGAATCCGAGGTAGTGCGTTGAGTTCGATACGTCGCGAGAGCAAGTCGTCCCCACGTGCCCGGAGTGCGCTCGCGCTGGCCGTGGCGGCGGCCGGGGTGCTGGTCCTGGGCACGAACAGCGCCGCGGCGCGGCCGGTCGGGGCCTTCGAGGTGGGTGGGGCCATCGAGGTCACCTACGACGCGCTGGGCGGTCCCGAGGCGCTGGGCGATCCGGTCGGGCCGGAGTCGGATGCGGCCAAAGGCGGCAAGTACCAGGACTTCGAGCGGAACGCGTCGATCTACTGGACCGAGGCGGTGGGCGCGCACGCGGTGACCGGGTTCATCCGGGACAAGTGGCGGCAGCTGGGGTCGGAGCGCGGGACGCTCGGGTATCCGGTGACGAACGAGGAGTCGACGCTCGGAAAGCCCGGCCGCTACAACCACTTCCAGGGCGGGTCCGTCTACTGGTCGGTCGGCACCGCCGCGCATTACGTCGGGGGCGTGATCCGCGACAAGTGGGGCGCGGTCGGCTGGGAGAACAGCCCGCTCGGCTTCCCCATCAGCGACGAGGCCCAGACCAACAAGGGCAACGGCCGCTACAACCTGTTCGAGGGCGGAGCGGTGTACTGGTCCAAGGCCACCGGCACGCACATCGTGTGGGGCGCGATCCGGGATCAGTGGGTCGCCGCGGGTGGCGAGAACGGTCGCTACGGGCTGCCCACCGGCGACGAATACGACTACCAGGGCGGGAAGGCCCAGGACTTCCAGGGCGGGCGCATCGTGTGGAGCCCGGAGTGCGAATAGGGCCGCGGCCCCCGCCC
>NZ_JASCXP010000434.1:0-6281 GCF_030010695.1 Nocardia sp. CC201C | reverse complement strand
CACTTGCGACGTTCGGCGATGCGGGCCAGGAGGCGCTTGTGGACCGGTTCGGGCAGCAGGTCGGAGACGTCGCCGCCGAGGGTGGCGACTTCCTTGGTGAGGGAGCTGGAGATAAATCCGCGCACCGGGTCTCCAGCGATGAAGTAGGTGTCGACGCCGGTGAGTTTGCGGTTCATCTGGGCCATCTGCATTTCGTAGCCGAAGTCGGTGGCGTCGCGCAGGCCCTTCACGATGGCGGTGATGCCCTGCTGCTTGGCGAACTCGACGAGCAGACCCTGCCAGCGCTCCACCCGCACGTTCGGCAGGTGGGCGGTGACCTCGCGGATCATTTCGATGCGCTCGTCGACGGTGAACATCCCCTGCTTGTTCGGATTCACCACCACCGTCACCACGACCTCGTCGAACTGCGCGGCCGCGCGGGTGATCACATCGAGATGTCCGTTGTGCACCGGGTCGAAGGAGCCCGGGCAGATTGCTCCAGCCATGGGCCGACGCTAGCAGGTGCTGCTCACGACCCTGCCTCGTACTCCGCCAGGTCGATCCGGGTCTCCCCGTAGGTGCGTGACTTCAGCGGGTAATACCCTGCGGGCCAAGCGAGTTCCGGTGAACGGCTGGAACGTTCCACCACCACGAGCGCACCGTCGACCAGCCATTCGTTGGCGGCGAGCAGACCGAGATCGGCGATCACCCCGGTGACGTCCAGCGCGTACGGCGGATCGGAGAACACCAGGTCGTACGGCCCGTCGGCGGGCGGGGACGCCAGCACCGCCGCCACGCTCCCCTGCCGCAGTTCGGCCCCGGGCAGCCCGAGATCATCGATATTGCCCCGGATCACACTGGCCGCCTTACGATCCGACTCCACCAACAACGCCCGCGACGCCCCGCGTGACAGCGCCTCCAACCCCAGCGCCCCGGACCCCGCGTAGAGATCCGCGACTCGTATCCCGCCGAAGTCCAGCCGGGCGGCGAGCAGGTTGAACAGCGCCTCGCGCACCCGATCGGAGGTGGGGCGGGTCCCGGCGGGCGGCACCCGCAACCGCCGCCCGCCCGCGCTCCCAGCGACGATCCGCGTCACTCCGCCGCGGCCTCGTTGAGGCTCAGTTCGATCAGCAGATCGCCGCCCTCCACCTGCTGCACCTTGCCGATGGCGACGCGCTTGACCGTGCCGCCGCGCGGCGCGGTGATGGCGGCCTCCATCTTCATGGCCTCGATGGTGCCGATGGTGTCGCCGGGGCCGACGGTGTCGCCGTCGCCTACCGACAGCGTGACCACGCCCGCGAACGGGGCCGCGATATGTCCGGCATTGTTCTTGTCGGCCTTCTCGGCGGCGGGGACCTCACTGGCGATGGAGCGGTCGCGCACCATGATCGGCCGCAGCTGGCCGTTGAGGATGCACATCACGGTGCGCATGCCGCGCTCGTCGGGTTCGGAGATGGCCTCCAGGCCGATGAGGAGGGTGACGCCCTTCTCCAACTGGACGCGGTGTTCCTCGTCGTGGCGCAGGCCGTAGAAGAACTGGTTGGCCGACAGCCCGGAGGTGTCGCCGTACTTCTCGCGGTGGGCCAGGAATTCGGCGGTGGGCCCGGGGAACAGCAGCCGGTTCAGGGTGGCGCGCCGCTGCTCCGAGGTCCCGTTCAACCCGGCCTCGTCCTCGGCGGTGAGCTGGGTTTCCGGCTTGGCCGGGCCGCGTCCGGCCAGCGCGCGCGAGCGGAACGGCTCCGGCCAGCCACCGGCCGGTGTGCCCAATTCCCCACGCAGGAAACCGATCACCGAATCGGGAATGTCGTAGCGGCCGGGGTCGGCGGCGAATTCGTCCACGTCCACGCCGGTGCCGACCAGTGCCAGCGCGAGGTCGCCGACCACCTTGGACGACGGGGTGACCTTGACCAGGCGGCCCAGCATGCGGTCGGCGGCAGCGTATTTGGCCTCCACCTCCTCGAACTGGTCGCCCAGCCCCAAGGCGATGGCCTGCTGCCGCAGATTCGACAGCTGGCCGCCCGGGATCTCGTGGTGGTACACGCGCCCGGTCGGCCCCGGCAGTCCGGATTCGAAGGGCGCGTACACCTTGCGCAGCGCCTCCCAGTACGGCTCCAGATCGCACACGTGCTGGAGGTTCAGCCCGGTGTCGTGCGGTGAGTTGGCCGCCGCCGCGACGATGGCCGAGAGCGCGGGCTGGGACGTGGTGCCCGCCATGGGGGCCGAGGCGCCGTCGACGGCGTCCGCGCCCGCCTGCCAGGCGGCCAGGTAGGTGGCCAGCTGGCCGCCCGGGGTGTCGTGGGTGTGCACGTGCACGGGCAGCTCGAACTCCCGGCGCAGGGCCGTGACCAGCGTCGCCGCCGCCGGAGCCCGCAGCAGGCCCGCCATGTCCTTGATGGCGAGGACATGCGCCCCGGCGTCGACGATCTCCTCGGCGAGCTTGAGGTAGTAGTCGAGCGTGTAGAGGTTCTCGTCCGGATTCGACAGGTCGCCGGTGTAGCTCATGGCGACTTCGGCGATGGCCGTTCCGGTTTCGCGCACGGCGTCGATGGCGGGCCGCATCTGGTCCACGTTGTTGAGCGCGTCGAAGATGCGGAAGATGTCGATGCCGGTGGCGGTGGCCTCGGAAACGAAAGCGCGCGTGACCTTTTCCGGGTACGGGGTGTAGCCGACGGTATTGCGCCCGCGCAGCAGCATCTGCAGGTTGATATTCGGGATCGCCTCGCGCAGCGCGGCCAGGCGCTCCCACGGGTCCTCGTACAGGAACCGCAGCGCGACGTCGTAGGTCGCACCGCCCCAGCATTCGATGGACAGCAGTTCCGGCGTCATCCGCGCCACATGCCCGGCCACGTCCAGCAGCCCGTTGGTACGCACCCGGGTGGCCAGCAGCGACTGGTGCGCGTCGCGGAAGGTGGTGTCGGTGACCGCGACGCCCGGCCGCTCCCGCAGCCAGCGCGCGAACCCCTCCGGCCCGAGTTCCAGCAGCTTCTGCCGCGACCCCGGGGGCGGCGGCGCCGTCATATCCAGGGCGGGCAGCTTATCGTGCGGATACACCGTGGTGGTGCGCTGTCCGTGCGGCTTGTTCACGGTGACGTCGGCCAGATACCGCAGGATCTTGGTGCCGCGGTCGGCCGAGGAGCGCTGAGTGAGCAGTTCCGGCCGCTGGTCGATGAACGACGTGGTCACCCGTCCGGCCCGGAACTCCGGATCGTCGAGCACCGCCATCAGGAACGGGATATTGGTCGTGACGCCACGAATGCGGAACTCGGCCACCGCCCGCCGGGCGCGCGCCACCGCGGTGGCGAAGTCACGGCCGCGGCAGGTGAGTTTGACCAGCATGGAGTCGAAGTACGCGCCCACCTCGGCACCCACGTTCGCGCCGCCGTCCAGCCGCACGCCCGCCCCGCCCGGCGACCGGTAGCCGGTGATGCGGCCGGTGTCGGGCCGGAACCCGTTGGCCGGATCCTCGGTGGTGATGCGGCACTGCAGCGCCGCGCCCCGGATCGTGATCGACTCCTGCCGCAGCCCCAGATCCGCCAGGGACTCCCCGGCGGCGATGCGCAACTGCGCCTGCACCAGGTCCACATCGGTGATCTCCTCGGTCACCGTGTGCTCGACCTGGATGCGCGGGTTCATCTCGATGAACACGTGCCGGCCGCGCTCGTCGAGCAGGAACTCCACCGTGCCCGCGCAGCTGTAGCCGATCTGGCGGGCGAAGGCCACCGCGTCGGCGCAGATCCGGTCGCGCACGGCCGGATCCAGATTCGGGGCGGGCGCGAGTTCGATCACCTTCTGATGCCGCCGTTGCAGGGAGCAGTCGCGTTCGTAGAGGTGGATCACGTCGCCGTGCGAGTCGGCGAGGATCTGCACCTCGATGTGGCGCGGGTTGACCACCGCCTGCTCCAGGAACACCGTCGCGTCACCGAAGGCGGATTCGGCCTCGCGCATGGCCGCCTCCACCGCCTCGCGCAGTAGGGCGCGGTCGTCGACCTTGCGCATACCGCGGCCGCCGCCCCCGGCCACGGCCTTGACGAAGACGGGAAAGTCCATGGTCTCGGCGGCCGCCAGCAACTCGTCCACGTCGGCGGAGGGCGCGCTGGAGGTCAGCACCGGCAGCCCGGCGGCCTTGGCCGCGGCGATCGCGCGGGCCTTGTTCCCGGTCAGCTCCAACACCTGCGCGGACGGGCCGATGAAGGTGATCCCCTCGCGGGCGCACGCCGCGGCGAGGTCGGGATTCTCGGAAAGAAAACCGTAACCGGGGTAGACCGCGTCGGCCCCCGAGGTCTTCGCAGCCTCGAGAATTTCCTCGATCGACAGGTACGCGCGGACCGGATGTCCGGGCGTGCCGATCTGATACGCCTCGTCCGCCTTCAGCCGATGGACCGAATTGCGGTCCTCATGGGGAAAGACGGCGACCGTGCCGATGCCGAGTTCGTATGCCGCGCGGAAGGCGCGAATGGCGATCTCGCCGCGGTTGGCGACCAGGACTTTGGAGAACATCCGCCTAAGGTACCTGCTCCCCGGACACCCTTCGGTCACGATGTCGGGTTCGCAGGAATCTTCACAACCGACGTTAGCCAGGTTGCGAAGATGTGTTCATCCGGACGATACACACCGGACCGGCTCCGGCCCCGTCGCCGGAGCCGCCGGCGCGGCGATATGCTCATCTCGCAATCGGTTCGCCGGACGGGAGCCCCCAGTCGGCGTCGAAACCGGATGCTCACCACGCGTGAGTTCATCCGATGAGAGGGAACCCGGTGAGAATCCGGGACTGTCCCGCAGCGGTATACGGGAACGACCGCCGTACCACGCACTGGGTGCCACACCTGGGAAGCGACGGCCAGTAGGTCGGCCATTCGGCCGGAGCCCGTGAGTCCGAAGACCTGCCGACTGTGCCGGGTACGCCGTATCCGGCGGCCTCCGCCTCGTGGATTGGGCGATGGACCGCATGTGCGTATTCGCATGCCGTTCGGTGTGCGCGTGGCACGGCTGTTCGCGCCCGCGGTGGTGGCCAGTGGCTCTGGAACACTGGAGAAATATCCGTGACCAATACACCGACCCCCTTCACCGCCACGGTGCTCGGCATTCCGCGCATCGGGCCGAACCGGGAGTTGAAGAAGGCGACCGAGTCCTATTGGGCCGGTCGCATCGACGCCGACGCGCTGCACGCCGTCGGGCGGAAGCTGCGGGACTCGCAGCTGACCGCGCTGCACGCCGCGGGACTGGATTCGATCCCGGTCGGCACCTTCTCCTACTACGACCAGATGTTGGACACCGCGGTCCTGCTCGGCGCGCTGCCGCCGCGGGTGGCGGAGATCGCCGATCCGCTGGACCGCTATTTCGCGGCGGCGCGCGGCACCGACGCGGTCGCGCCGTTGGAGATGACCAAGTGGTTCGACACCAACTACCACTATCTGGTCCCGGAGATCGGCGCGGAGACCCGTTTCTCCCTGCACCCGGACAAACTGCTGGGTGAGCTGGCCGAGGCGCGGGAGCTCGGCATTCCCGCGCGGCCGGTGGTCATCGGTCCGCTGACCTTCCTGAAACTGGCCAAGGGTGTGGGCGCGGAACCGCTGTCGCGCCTGACCGAACTGCTGCCGCTGTACCGCGACCTGCTGAGCCGCCTGGCCGCCGCGGGTGCGGAGTGGGTGCAGATCGACGAGCCGGTGCTGGTGACCGATCTCACCGCCGACGAGCTCGCCCTGGTCGGCACCGTCTACAGCGACCTCGCGTCCGCGACCGACCGCCCGGCTGTCCTGGTCGCCACCTACTTCGGGCATCCGGACGCCGCGCTGCCGGTGCTGGCCTCCACCCCGGTCGAGGCGATCGCCCTGGATTTCACCGCCGGGACCACCGTCGAGGACGTGGCCGCGGTGCGGCCGCTGCGCGACAAGCTCGTGGTGGCCGGTGTGGTCGACGGCCGCAATATCTGGCGCACCGATCCCGACCGGGCGCTGTCCACCCTCGCCACCCTGCTCGGCAGTACCGGCGCGCTGGTGGTATCGACCTCCTGCTCACTGCTGCACGTGCCGTACACGCTGACGGCGGAGCCCGGACTCGACGAGGCGCTGCGTTCCTGGCTCGCCTTCGGCGACGAGAAGGTCGCCGAGGTGCGGATGCTGGCCACCGCCCTGCACCGGGGCACCGACGAGGTCGCCGGCGAATTGGCTTCCGCCCGTGCGGCGCTGGCGAATCGGGCCGCCGACCCGCGGCTGCGCAACGACACCGTGCGGGCGCGGCTGGCGGCGCTGGGGTCCGACGCGACCCGTCGCGCACCGGCGGCGGATCGGGCCGCGCTGCAACGG
>NZ_JASCXP010000433.1:0-6281 GCF_030010695.1 Nocardia sp. CC201C | reverse complement strand
CCGCTACCGCGGTTGCCGTTGCCGTTGCCGTTACTGCCCGTGCCGCCATTGCCATTGCCACCATTGTCACGGCCGTTGCCGCCGATGGTGACGAAACCATTGCCAGGGGTGGCGGGACCGTTGCCGGGAGTGGCAGGACCACCGCCCGGGGTGGCGGGACCGTTGCCGTTGCTGCCGAATCCGTTCCCGCCGCCGGACCCGCCGCCGGCGGTGAATCCGCGGGCGGGTGCGAAGCCGCTGTCCCGGCCGCCGTCCGCGTTCTCGAAGCCGTTGAAGCCCTGGCCAGCACCGGTCGGGGCTGCGGTGTCGGGTGCGGGCTGGTTGCGTCCGCCGCCGTGGGCGAGCCCCCATGCCTCGACGTCGCTGGCCTTGTACTGCTGGGTCTCGCTGTTGTCCCACTCCCGGTTCTCGCCCCAGAAGTCCACCGGCGTCGGCTCGGCGGGAGCGGCCTCCCGCGGCGTCTCGCTCGGCGGTGGTTCGACCGGCTCGCTGGCGGGCGTACGTCGCTGCGGCAGGCCGGAACTGGTGACCCCGAACCGCGGCGTGGTTTCCGGCGGATTCGGCACCGGCATCAGCCGCGGCGGTGCGATCGCCGGGGTCGCGGGCGGGGTGATCGGCGAACTCAGGTTCGTGAACTGGGTGTTCAGCGTCGCGGGCTGGCTCTGCGGATGCAGCGGCAGCGCGGGCGCGACCGGCAGCGTCCCGGTCAGCGGGTAGCTGCCGGTGCTGCTGTCGTTGCGCTCCGGCGCGGGCGAGACCAGGCTGCCCGGCAGGTGCACGCTCGCGGTGATGCCCGGCTGCGCCACCATCGCGGAGGTGCGGCGCAGGCTGACCGTGATGTTGTGCCGCTTGGCCAGGCGGCCGACCACGAAAAGGCCCATGCGGCGCGCGGTCTCGACATTGACCTCACCGCCGGAGGCGAGTCGGTCGTTGATGGATTGCAGGTCCTCGGCGTTCATGCCCAGGCCGCGGTCGGTGATCTCGATGAGGTAGCCGCCGTCCACGGCCCGTGCCACCGACACCGCCACCGGCGTGGTCGGCGGGGAGTAGCGCAGCGCGTTGTCGATGAGCTCGGCCAGCAGGTGTTCGATGTCGACCGCGGGCTCACCGGCGACGATGCCGTCGGGCACGGTGCCGATCTCGACGCGCTGGTAGTCCTCCACCTGGGACACCGACGACCACAGCATGTCCGACAGCGGTACCGGCGGCAGGTGGCCGCGGCGCAGGGCGGTACCGGCGAGCACCAGCAGGTTGTCGCCGTTGCGGCGCATGCGGGTGGCGAGGTGGTCCAGGCGGAACAGCGATTGCAGCCGCTCGGAGTCGTCCTCGTCGCGCTCCAGCTCCTCGATCAGGTTGAGCTGCTGCTCCACCAGGGATTGGCTGCGGCGGGACAGGGTTTCGAACATATTGCCGATCTGCAGGCGCAGTCGCGCCTGTTCACCGGCGAGGTGCAGCGCCTGGGCGTGGATGTCGTCGACGGCGCGGGCCAGCTGGCCGATCTCCTCGGTGGTGTGCACGTCGACCGGATTGATCTCGGGGGTGGTCCCGCCGGAGCGCACCACCTCGAGTTCCTGCGGCAGGTCGATGTGCGCGACCTGGAGGGCGTCGCGGCGCAGGCGGCGGACCGGGACGACCAGCGAGCGCGCCACCACGAGCGCGATGGCCAGACCGGCCAGCAGCATGCCGATGACGATCGAGGTGTCGCGCAGCACGTTGTTGCGGGCCTCGGTGCTCAAGGCGGCGAGATTGTCGTCGAGAGCGGCGGCGAGTCCGGTGGCTTCGCGATGGTAGGCGTCGACACTGGTGTTGATGGACTCGGTCATGGCCGGGACGGCCATTGGATCGGGCACGTTCTGCATGAGGATGCCGATCCGGGCCTGCGCGGCATCCTTGAGCGTGGTGTAGGCGGCGGCCTGCTCGGGCTGCATGCCGCGGTACACCTCGAGCATGGTGACCTCGGCGCCGATGGCGGTGAGCAGCCGGGTCCGCAGCGCCGGGTTGGTGCCCGCGCCCGGGGTGGCCAGCATGATGCGCTCCTGCGTGAGCAGGCGGCTCGCGGTCATCACGGTGCCCATCTGCAGGAACAGCTGCTGCACCCGGAGGTCGGCGACGGACTGCGAGGTCGACAGCGCGTTCTGGATCTTGCCCGAGACGGTGTCGGCCTGTTCGCCGATGGTCTGTGCCGAGCCGGTGCGCAGCGAGTTGCGCATGCTGCGGGCGATGGCGAGAGTCTGGGTCAGTTCGTCCGTGACGGCGGCGCCGGGCTTGGCGGTGCGCAGCACGGTCTCCAGGTCGGCCGCGGCCTGGTCGAACGTGGTGGTGGCGGTGTCGATGACGGGGTCGGCCGCCGGATTGCCGAATCCCGTGATGGCCGCGACTGCGAGTTCCTGTGTGGCGGACTCGAACTTGATGGTGGGGTCGAAGACCACGGCCTGTTCGGTGCCGGTGCTCAGTTGGTTGATGGTCTGCAATTCGCCGTTGATGCGCAGCACCGCGAAGGTCGAGGCTAGGAGCACCGGTAGCACCAGTACGATGCCGACCTTGCGAGTGACGGGCCAGTTGGACAGGCTGAATTGCCAGGACCGGGGTGCAGCTTCCATCCCGTTTCCGTCGCCTCCGCTTTCACGAGTGGACCCCGGGGTCGTATGCGGTTGTACGGATGTGGGGTTCAACCCGCGCGGAACCAACTAAGGGTCTTCTTTTACGGCACGCAACATACCGCGAGAAGTGTGCATCGGCAATTCGGACGACTCACCGTGACGGACTCCGAAAGTAGCTGGGCGCAACATCTTTCGAATTCGCATTCGGGCACCAGAGCCGACACGCATCACTGTCGAATAGAAAGACGCAGGTCACTCCATGGTGTCACTCGGCGTGTCGGATGCCGCCTTCTCAGTCACCTCTCAGTCGCTGCGGTCAGACTGGAGGCCATGCGCATTCTGGTAGTCGACGACGACCGCGCGGTTCGCGAATCGCTGCGGCGTTCGCTGACCTTCAACGGCTACACCGTCGACCTCGCCGTCGACGGCGTCGACGCCCTGGACAAGGTGGTCGGACAGCGCCCGGACGCCCTGGTGCTGGATGTGATGATGCCCAGGCTGGACGGCCTCGAGGTGTGCCGTCGCCTGCGCAGCACGGGTGACGATCTGCCGATTCTGGTACTCACCGCGCGGGATTCGGTATCGGAGCGAGTGGCCGGTCTCGACGCGGGCGCGGACGACTACCTTCCCAAACCCTTCGCACTCGAGGAACTGCTCGCGCGACTGCGCGCACTACTGCGCCGCACCACCGCCGATCCCGCGGATTCCTCGGAGACGATGAAGTTCGCTGATTTGTCGCTGGATCCGGTTACCCGAGAGGTGTGGCGCGGTGAAAGACAGATCTCGCTCACCCGCACCGAATTCTCACTGCTGGAAATGCTGATGGCGAATCCGCGGCGCGTGCTGACGCGCAGTCGCATCCTGGAGGAGGTGTGGGGGTACGACTTTCCCACCTCCGGCAACGCGCTCGAGGTGTACATCGGATATCTGCGCCGTAAGACCGAGGCCGATGGCGAGCCGCGACTCATCCACACCGTGCGCGGCGTCGGCTATGTGCTGCGCGAAACCCCTCCGTAGGAGTCGCGCTCGTGGGTAGAACCGTTCCGCGGCGGCCGGTGGTCGCCGGCATCGGGCATCCGGCCGGATCCTTCGGCAAGGACGCGGCCGAACTGCGCCCGCCCATGCCGCTGACCCGGTCGGTATCGCTGCGATGGCGGGTGACGCTGCTGGCGGCCTCGCTGGTGGCGGTCGCCGTCGCGGTCACCTCCATCGCCGCCTACGCCATGGTGGCGCGCTCGCTGTACGCCGACGTGGACGCACAGCTGCGCGCCCGCGCCGCGCTGATGATCGACAACAACTTCGACAGCCTCGGCTTCCAGTCCATCGTGCTGGCCGGGCTGTACTCCAGCGACGTGGGCGTGGCGCTGATCTTCCCGGACGGTGCGGATCTACAGCGCTATGTGCCGCCGCAGGCCACCAAACCGCCCATCGGCTCACAGGAGGAGGCGGTGGCGCGCGGCGAACTCGGCTTCTCGCTGCGCACCGTCGACAATCAGCGGGTGCTGGCGCGGCGCACCAATTCCGGCTCCACCCTGGTGGTCTCGCAACGGCTGCAACCCACCCGCGAGGTGCTCGACCGGCTGGCCTGGCTGCTGTTCGTGGTCGGCGGCTGCGGCGTGGTGTTGGCGGCGGCGGCCGGAACGGCGGTGGCGCGCACCGGTTTGCGTCCGGTCGCGCGGCTCACCGCGGCGACCGAGCGGGTGGCCCGCACCGACGACCTGACCCCCATCCCGGTGTCCGGTGACGACGAACTCGCCCGGCTCACCGAGAGTTTCAACACCATGCTGCGCGCCCTGGCCGAATCCCGGGAGCGGCAGCGCAGATTGGTGTCCGACGCCGGGCACGAACTCAAGACCCCGCTCACCTCGCTGCGCACCAATATGGAGTTGCTCATCGCCTCCAGCCGGCCGGGCGCGCCGCGCATTCCGGACGAGGACATGGCCGAACTGCGCGGCGACGTGATGGCGCAGATCGAGGAACTGTCCACGCTGGTGGGCGATCTGGTGGATCTGGCGCGCGAGGACGCACCGGAGACGGTGTACGAGCAGGTCGATATCGGGGATGTGGCCGAACGCGCGCTGGAGCGGGTGCGGCGGCGGCGCACCGGCATCGAATTCGACGCCGCCCTGCGGCCGTGGTTCGTCTACGGCGACGAGGCCGGATTGGAGCGGGCACTGCTCAATGTGCTCGACAACGCCGCCAAATGGAGTCCGTCCGGGGCCAAGGTCTTCGTCCGCATGACCGAGAACGGGCGCGGGCTGCTGGAGTTCACCGTGGACGACGCCGGGCCGGGAATCCCGCCCGCCGAACGGGAACTGGTCTTCGAGCGCTTCTACCGCACCACCGCCTCGCGCTCCATGCCCGGTTCCGGGCTGGGGCTGGCCATCGTCAAGCAGGTGGTCACCAAACACGGCGGCACCATCACGATCGACGGTTCCGACCGTGGCGGCGCGTTGATCCGTATCGTTCTTCCCGGGACGGGCGCACCGCCTCCGGTCACCGCTTGACCTGGCACGAATGCTCGGCGAAAAGCCAGCGCGATCTCAGTCCGCTCTCAGCCGTCGCCACCAGGCTGGTCGTCAGACTCGAGGAGAAACGAGAGATATGACCGAGGATTCGAAGGACAAGCGGAGCGATCAGTCCGAAGTGCCCGGTACCCATCCCGGTGCGGCCACCCCGGCCCCCGGCGACCCGGCCACCCGGCCGTTCGACGCCGCCGCCGACCAGCCTTCCGGCCCCGTGGACCCGACCTTCGGCCACACCCCGCCCACGCCGTCCGCCGGTTCGGTCGGGGGACCGGCGGACAGTGGCTCCGGCCCTGGTTCCGCGCTCCCGTCGAGCGGTGTATCCGCGCGGCCGTCCGGCACTCCCGCCGGGTCCACCGGCGCGCCGGGCACGGCGGCCTCCCCAGCGGACGCACCCGGGACACCGTTCGGCGCGCCGGGTGCGGATGCCGCAGCGTCGAATGCGTCCGTGACGAACGCGGGTCCGTGGAGCGTGCGGCCGTACGCGACGGACGCCACGGAGCACTTCGACGGTTTCGCCGCGGCGTCTGGGCCACACACCTCCGCGACATCGGGGGGGACCGGCGACGTACCGGGTGTTTCGGCCACGCGACAGTTCGACGATGTCTCCGGTGGACCGGCCACACGGGCTTTCGGGGACGAACTCGGTGATCCCGCCACGCGGCGGTTCGGCGGTGCGCCGGGGCAGCCGCACGGTGGCGATCGATCCTTCGGTGGGACAGTCCCTTTCGGCAGTGGGGCCACCCCGTACGGCCCCGGCACTCCGGCATACGGCGCGGCGGGGCGGGGCGCGGGCCACGATGTGTCGGGAACCGCGGAGATTCCCGTCGGTGAATCGCATCCGGCTGGGTATGCGTCGGGTATGAGCGGTAGCGGGCAGGGCGGTTTCCAATCCGGCACACACCTGACCGCCGCCATGGGTGCGGGCGGCACCGGCGGGCATGCGAGCCCCGGCGGACCGTTCGGCCCGGGCGGGCTTGGCGGCCACCCCGGGTCTGGCGGGCACGCTGGACCCGGTGGCCACCCTGGACTTGGCGGCCACGGTGAACCCGGCGGTGTCGGCGGCCCGAGTGGACTCGGCGGGCACAGCAGCCCGAGTGGACTCGGCGGGCACAGCAGCCCGAGTGGGCCTGGCGGCCCGAGTGGGCCTGGCAGC
>NZ_JASCXP010000432.1:0-6318 GCF_030010695.1 Nocardia sp. CC201C | reverse complement strand
CGGCGTCCACGTGAGCGGGTGCGAAGCCGAGGCGGGTGTAGGTGTGCACGGCGGCGGTGTTGTCGGCCTCGGTGTAGAGCAGCACCTCGGGCAGGGAGCGCTCGCGCAGATGGTGGAGTCCGGCCAGGGTCAGCAGGCGACCGAGGCCCCGCCCCTGGGCGGCCGGGTCGACGGCCACCACGTAGACCTCGCCGACCTGGGGGTTCTCGTCGAGATGCACCTTGGTCCAATGGAATCCGAGGATGCGGTCCGGATCGGCGGCGTCGGCGGCGATGAACAGGCCCTTCGGATCGAACCAGGGTTCGTCGCGGCGCGCGGCGAGCTCGCGTTCGGTCCAGCCGCCCTGTTCCGGATGCCAGGCGAACGCGGCATTGTTGACGCGCAGGATCTCGGCGTCGTCGGACGGACCGGCGTAGGTCCGCAACAGCATGTCCCGCGGCACCATCAGCTCCGGTAGCTCCGAGTCAGCAAGGGAGCGGCGCATTAGCCAGAGTTCGCGGGCCACGGACAGACCGAGTCGGGATGCGACCGATCGGGCCGCGGCCAGATTCCCGTGCGCCCACACCCGCGCGCCCTCGCCGCCCGCGTCGAGGGCGGCGGTCACCAGCTCCGCACCGACACCCCGCCCGCGGTGTCGCGGATCGACGGCCACCTCCGCCATGGCGGGGTGCTCGCCGTGCGCGGCGACCAGATTCGCGTAGCCGGTCACCGCGTCACCGTCGCGGGCGACCAGATGCCATGCCTCGGCGTCCCGGGTGAGGGACAGCACGGCCTGTTCGGATACGGGGGCCACGCCGTCGGCGACGGCGGCGCGGTCCAGGATCTCGCGCACCGACCCGGAGTCGTCGGCGGGCAACCGGTCGGTCCAACCCAGTTCGCGCATGCGCCGCGCTTCGACCTCCACCGCATCCTCCCATCGCGGGACACCGCCGAAGTCGGCTCCCAGTCATACCGCCGGTAGCGGAACCGGCGGCGAGTTCCGTTCCGGCCCCGTGCCGGTCGACTCGAACACGTCCCACCCGCTGTACGCGGTCGGCGCGCTCCGATCGGCTCACGCTATCGGCCCTGCCGGACCAGTCCAACACGGCGAGGTCACACGATCATTCCGGCCCGCGCGCCGGACCGCTTCGTGACCGATCCACCACCGCGCACCACGACATCGGAGCAGTCGCGCCCGCATGTACTCGGTACACGCGGCGGCGGTCCGCTTCGGCGTCGAGGTCCGCGCAGCGGTTACCTACCTACGGTCGGCACCGCATCACGGCATCTCGACCCAGCGGCGGCGTCCGCACCAGCGGACGGCACCCTGCACCGTGTCTCGGCACAGCGGCGGCATCCGCACCAGCGATCGACACCCCTGCACCGCGTCTCGGCACAGCAGCGGCATCCGCACCAGCGATCGACACCCTTGCACAGTCTCGGCACAGCGGCCGACGTCACGGCGGGCGGCCACACCGCGGTCGGCACCGCGTCACCGGGTCTCGGCACAGCGGCCGGTCGCGGTGGGGATCCGCAGCGCGATCGGTATCGCGTCACCGGGTCGGTGCGGGTATGCGCGGCCGTGTGGCTACTGGACCGTGCCGTTCACCGGGGCGTATTCGTCGTCGCTGCTCTCGGTTTCGGGGAAGGTCACCGCATCGCCCTTGTTGGCGCTGCGCGCGGGCCGCACGGCCTTGTAGCCGACATTGCGCACGGTGCCGATGAGTGATTCGTATTCGCTGCCGAGCTTGGCGCGTAGTCGTCGCACGTGCACGTCCACGGTGCGGGTGCCGCCGAAGAAGTCGTAACCCCACACCTCCTGTAGCAGCTGGGCGCGGGTGAACACGCGGCCCGCGTGCTGGGCGAGGTATTTGAGGAGTTCGAATTCCTTGTAGGTCAGGTCGAGCGGGCGGCCGCGCAGGCGCGCGGTGTAGGTGCCCTCGTCGATGACCAACTCGCCGAGGGTGATCTTGCCGGTGTTCTCCGGGCTGGCCGCGCCGCCGTTGCGGGCCACCAGCAGCCGCAGCCGCGCATCCAGTTCGGCGGGGCCGGTGCCGGGCAGCAGGATGTCGTCCAGCCCCCAGTCGGCGTTCACCGCGACCAGTCCGCCCTCGGTCAGCACCGCCACCACCGGCACCGAGGAGCCGGTGCTGCCCAGCAGCCGGCACAGTCCGCGAGCGGCGGCCAGATCGGTGCGGGCATCGACGAGCGCGACATCGGCCGACCCCGCCTCCAGCAACGACGCCACCTCGGTGGGCGCGGGTCGCACGTGGTGGGGCAGCAACGCCAGCGACGGCAGTACCGACTCCGGATTGGGATCGGAGGTCAGCAGGAGCAGCTCCATGGGGGCTCTCCTCCCATCTGGCATGTGCGCGGCAACCTCATCGTCCGCCACGACGCCATGCGCGTCATCACAGGTAAGTCGCGTCATACCTTAGCGCGTATGTCCGCGTGACCACGTATAGCAGCCGCCCAGGTCACTCCGGCTACCCCAAGATCACAACGCGGGAACGGCCCATTCGCGCCGACTCCCACACCATCGACGCCCGAACGCCAATCCCCTGATGCCTGCGCCGCGCAGCACCACAACGCGCGCCCCTGGGTTCCGCGCCCAGCCGTCCAGAGTCCAGGACCGCCCCTGGGGACTACCGATTCATCCGCAAGCCTGCCGCCCGTTCAGTCGTCCCCAGCACAGCGCCCCTCGTTCGCGGCGCATCCCGACTCCGGACCGACCGGAACAGCGACGCGAGGGAGAAGCCGGGACCCGCGGACCACCCGCGCACTCACTGTCCGTCCGCTCACTCCCCGCAGCACCTAGCGCCACGCTCCTGGGTTTGCGGCGCGTCCCGGTTCTGGACTGAGCGGAGCGGGGGAGCGAAGCGGAGGAGCGGGGGAGGGAAGAACCGGGACCTGCAGCGCCGCAAACCCGCCGGAGCGAAGCGGAGGCAATCAAACACAGCACCCGCCCGGAGCGAAGCGGAGGGCAAATCAGACCCAGTAGGGTGCCTGTCATGAGTTTCCGCAGGGTGATCATCGGGCTGCTCTGCCTGGCGGGGCTGGCGGTCGTGCTCGATTTCGGGACGGCTGCCTACTCCGAGTACCGGGTGTCGCGGCTACTGCGCGAAGGCTCGGACCTGAGCGCGGACCCGGAGGTGACCTTTCGCGGGTTTCCGTTCGTGGCGCAGGCGGTGGACGGGACCTACGACGACATCTATATCCGGGCGCGGGCCCGGCGGCCGGATATTCCGGGCGAGATTCAGATCGAATCGAATCTGTACGGGGTGCGGCTGCCGCTGGGCGATCTGGCCGACGGCCGGGTGCGCATGGTGCCGGTGGACGAGGTGCAGGCCAGCATGCATATCGAGCCCATCGAGCTCGGGCGGCTGTTCCGCATTCCGGATCTGCAGGTGTTCGGCCCGCCCGCCGACAAGTCGGACGGTTCCGGCGGTTCCGGCGGCACCGGCATGACCACGTCCGGGGCGATCATCCTGACCGGCACCGTGCCGCCGCGCGTCGACACCCCGCCCGGCTCGTCCAGCACCGAGAAGGGGCAGCTGGTGAGTGTGCTCGCCGATCTGCGGCTGGACGCCGACGGCCAGATCCAGATCGTGGCGACCGAGATCTACCACGGTGAGGAGGCCACCGCGACGCCCGTAGCGGTGCTGCCCGCGGTGCCGACCGAGATGATTCTGGGCTGGTTCACCCGCACCATCGACACCCGTGATCTGCCGTTCGGCATCCGCCCGACCAAGGTCGAGGCGGTCGGCGGGCAGATCGTGGTCGAGGGCCGCGGCCGCGACGTCACCATCGACCTGGACCATCTGCAGCGGCAGCAATGATCGAGCTCGCCGTCCTCGCCGCCGCCGTGGCCGCCGCTGTCGCGGTGGGAATTCTGCTGCGGCGCAACGAGGGTCGGGTTCGGGCCAGCGCTGCGGCGCAGCCGGATGCCGCGTCACCGCGCCGCGAACTGCTGGCTGCCGCCGGGCTGGTCGCGAATCGGCCTGCGGTGCTGCACTTCTCGGCCGACTGGTGCGGCCCGTGCGCGGCGGTGCGACGGGTGGTGGCGGGCACCGTCGCCGAGTTCGCCGACGCCCCGGCCCCGCCGCTGGATCTGGAGATCGATATCGACTCCGATCCGGCGCTGGCCAAGGAGCTGTCGGTGCTGTCGCTGCCGACCACATTCGTCTTCGACGCCGACGGTCGTGAGCGCTTCCGGATCTCGGGCGTACCGAAAGCCGCCGATCTGCGCTCCACCTTGGCCCCGCTAACCAGGGCGAATACCGAAGAGTGACCAGCATTACGGACCCCGGGTCCAATTTCCCCCGAAAACCGGGTAAACTCCGAATCGTGCAATCCAACCGCGAGCTGATGCTCACCCGACGCCGCACGGTAGACCTGTGCCGCCTCGGTGGTTGTTGCTGCCTGTGCCGCTAGCCGGTCGGCCTTTCGAATCCTTCTGTCGCCGACCGGGATTGACCCGCCGTACGAGTGATGTCCGCATCCTCCGGCGCGCTGGCCAACCGAATCCTCTTCCTGCGCAGGAGCACGAATATGTCGCACACTACTTCCCCCAACCTCCAACCGGTCGGTACTCGACTTCCTCCCGGTCAGGTCGACGTCCGCGGCCCCCGTTTCGCCGCCTGGATCACCACCGCCGTGCTGGTGCTGACCCTCATCCTCGCCGCCTTCTCCCCGCTGGCGGCCGCGATCCTGCTGGCCGCCCAGACCGTGGTCTTCGCCCTCGGCGCCCTGCGCGGCCCGGGCGGCAGCCCCTACGGCCTGCTCTACAAGAACCTGGTGCTGCCCCGCATCGGCCCGGCTCCCGCCGTGGAACCCGTTGCGCCACTGCGGTTCGCCCAACTGGTGGGCCTGATCTTCGCCGTCCTCGGCGTGATCGGGTTCGCCGCCTCGACCCCCGTCGCCGGTGCGGTTTTCACCGGTTTCGCGCTGTTCGCAGCGTTTCTCAACGCGGCGTTCGGCGTCTGCCTGGGCTGCAAGCTCTACCCCCTCGCCTCCCGGCTGGTCCCCAAGGCCGCGGCGACCAACCCCCATCCCACCGCCTGACCCCGGCAAACATCTGAAAGGAACAACATGGCTCGCTCCGATGTCCTGGTCTCCGCTGACTGGGTCGAAGAGAACCTCAACGCCCCGGGCGTTGTCATCGTCGAGGTCGACGAGGACACCTCCGCCTACGACACGGGCCACATCGAGGGCGCCGTCAAGCTGGACTGGAAGACCGACCTGCAGGACCAGGTCCGTCGCGACTTCGTGAACCGGGAGCAGTTCTCCGATCTGCTGTCGGCGCGCGGCATCGCCAACGAGGACACCGTGGTGCTCTACGGCGGCAACAACAACTGGTTCGCCGCCTACGCCTACTGGTACTTCAAGCTCTACGGCCACCAGGACGTGAAGCTGCTCGACGGCGGACGCAAGAAGTGGGAGCTGGACGGCCGCCCGCTGTCCCGCGATGCCGTGAACCGGCCCGCCACCACCTACAAGGCCGGTGAGCAGGACCTGTCCATCCGCGCCTTCCGCGACGAGGTCATCAACGCCATCGGCACCAAGAACCTGGTCGACGTGCGCTCGCCCGACGAGTTCTCCGGCAAGATCCTGGCCCCCGCGCACCTGCCGCAGGAGCAGTCGCAGCGTCCGGGCCACGTCCCGTCCGCCATCAACGTCCCGTGGTCGAAGGCCGCGAACGAGGACGGCACCTTCAAGAGCGACGCCGAGCTGGCGGAGCTGTACAAGGAGGCCGGGCTGGACGGCGAGAAGGAGACCATCGCCTACTGCCGCATCGGCGAGCGTTCCTCGCACACCTGGTTCGTGCTGCAGGAGCTGCTGGGCCACAAGAACGTCAAGAACTACGACGGGAGCTGGACCGAGTACGGCTCCCTCGTCGGTGCACCGATCGAGTTGGGAGCGTAATCAGTATGTGTGCAGCACCTACCCAGGGTCAGGCTATCCCCGCGGGCGTCGACGTGGAGAAGGAGACGGTCATCACCGGCCGCGTCCTGACCGCCGACGGCCAGACCGTCGGCGGCGCGTTCGTCCGCCTGCTGGACGGCAATGGTGACTTCACCGCCGAGGTCGTGGCCTCCGGCACCGGTGACTTCCGTTTCTTCGCCGCGCCCGGCGCGTGGACCGTGCGGGCGCTGTCGTCGTCCGGCAATGGTTCGGCCGAGGTGAAGCCGGAGGGCGCGGGCATCCACGAGCTGGATGTCGTCGTCGCCAAGTAACTCACCGATCACCCTGTTCAGGGGTGAGGGATCGTGGAAACGGCCCCCGGGAACGTTTTACCGGGGCCGGTTTACCAAAAGCAAAAAGGGGCCAAGAGACTGC
>NZ_JASCXP010000431.1:0-6349 GCF_030010695.1 Nocardia sp. CC201C | reverse complement strand
TGCAGTACGCCGACTACGCCCTCTGGCAGCGTGAGTTGCTCGGCGACGAGAACGACGCCGAATCCACCGCCGCCCGCCAGTTGGCCTTCTGGACCGCCGAACTCGACGACCTGCCCGCGCAGTTGGATCTGCCCGCCGACCGGCCGCGCCCGGCCGTATCCAGCTATCGGGGCGCCACGCTGGAGTTCGCCATCGACGCCGAGCTGCGCGCGGCGATCGACCGGCTGGCCATCGCCCGCGGTGCGACCCCGTTCATGGTGCTGCACGCCGCGCTGGCCGCACTGCTGGCCCGACTATCGGGTACCACCGATATCGCCATCGGCACCCCGGTCGCCGGGCGAGGTGACCGGGCGCTCGACGATCTGGTCGGCATGTTCGTCAACACCCTGGTGCTGCGCACCCGGGTAGCGCCCGGATCGTCCTTCGGCGATCTGGTCGCACACGCGCGGGAGCGGGATCTGCGCGCCTTCGCCCATCGCGACGTGCCGTTCGAGCGCCTGGTCGAAGTGCTCAATCCGGCCCGCGCCCGCAACCGGCACCCGCTGTTCCAGGTCGCGCTGTTCATGCAGAATCTCGGCACGGCCACACCCGTGCTGCCGGGTCTGGACACCGCACCGGTCGATGTCGGCTCCGATTTCGCGAAGTTCGACCTGAATCTCACGGTCTCCGAGCGCGACTCCGGCTACCGCGCCGAATTCACCTATGCCACAGATCTTTTCGACCGCCGTACGGTGCGGGAATTCGCGGCCAAGTTCCTGCGCCTGCTGAGCGCCGCCACGGCGCATCCGGACCGTCCGATCGGCGATATCGAACTCCTGGACGCGGGCGAACTCGACTACGTCACCTCGAGCTGGAACGCCACCGGGCACAAGGTCACCGAACAGTTCCTGCACGACGGCTTCGACGCCCAGCTGCGCCGCACCCCCGCCGCCGTCGCCGTGATCTCCGGGGACACCGAACTCACCTACACCGAGCTGTCCGAGCGGGCCAACCGGCTGGCCCGGCTGCTCATCGAGGCGGGCGTCGGACCGGAATCGCTGGTCGTCCTCGCCATGGCGCGTTCGGTCGAACTCGTCGTCGCCATGTACGCGGTGCTGCGCGCGGGCGGCGCGTACGTGCCCGTCGATCCGAGCCACCCGGCCGACCGCGTCGCCCATCTCCTCGCCACCGCCCGCCCGCGGGTGGTGCTGACCACCACCACCGACGACTTCCACCTTCCCGAGGGTCTCGAGGCTCCGCTGTACCGCGTCGACGACCTCGACCCCCGGGCGCACTCGGCCGCACGGATCACCGACGCCGAACGCCGCGCCCCCCTGCACCCGGACCATCCGGCCTACGTTCTGTTCACCTCCGGCTCCACCGGGGCGCCCAAGGGCGTGACCGTGAGCCACCGCGCCATCGCCAACCAGATGGCGTGGATGCACGCCGAGTACCGCGTCCGCGCCGGCGATCGCTACCTCCAGAAGACCGCCAGCACCTTCGACGTCTCGCTGTGGGGATACTTCCTGCCGCTGCGCGCGGGCGCGACCATGGTGCTCGCCGATCCCGACGGACACCGCGACGCCCGCTATCTCGCCGAAACCATCGCCCGGTACGGCATTACGCTCACCGACTTCGTCCCGTCCATGCTGGCGGTCTTCGCCACTCACGCGCGTCCGGACGAACTCGATTCGCTGCGTGAGGTTTTCGTCGCCGGGGAGGCGTTTCCCCCGGAGACCGTCGCCGCCTTCCGCGCGGTGAGCGACGCCGGACTGCACAACCTGTACGGCCCCACCGAGGCCGCTGTCACCGTCACCTACCGCGAGGTGGACGAGCCCGGCGACCAACCGGTGCCCATGGGCGAGCCGGAGTGGAACACCCGGGTGTACGTGCTGGACGCCCGGCTGCGTCCCGCGCCGATCGGCGTGCCCGGCGAGCTGTATCTCGCCGGTGCGCAATTGGCGCGCGGCTATCACGGGCGGGTCGATCTGACCGCGGATCGCTTCGTGGCCAACCCCTTCGGCAGCGGCGAACGCATGTACCGCACCGGTGACCTGGTGCGGTGGTCCGCCGAGGGAGAACTGATCTACCTGGGCCGCAGCGACTTCCAGATCAAATTCCGCGGCCAGCGTATCGAACTCGCCGATATCGAGACCGCGCTCGCCGCCGCACCCGAGGTCGCCCAGGCGGCTGTCCGGCTGATCGGCGCCGATTCCGGCGACTACCTGGCGGGCTATGTCGTCCGCACGCCCGGGGCCGAGCCCGATGTCGACCGGCTGCGCGCGGGCCTGACCCGGCGCCTGCCCGCGTACATGGTGCCCACCGTCATCGTGGAACTCGATGCCCTGCCGCTGGGTGCGAGCGGCAAACTCGACCGCCGAGCCCTGCCGGTTCCGGTGTTGGCGGCCAAGCGTTTCCGCGCACCCGTCGATGCCGTCCAGCGCTTGGTGGCGAACGTTTTCGCGGAGGTGCTGGGGCGCGAGCGCGTCGGCCTGGACGACGACTTCTTCGCTCTGGGCGGCAGTTCGCTCACCGCCACCCGGGTGACCGCCCGGATCGGCGCCGAACTGGATGCGCGGATACCGGTCCGCCTCCTCTTCGAGGCCCCCGCGGTGGGCGAATTCGCCACCGCCGTCGGCGCGCTCACCGACACCGCGCCGCGCCCGGCGCTCGCGTGCCGCGCCCGTCCCGATCGGGTGCCGCTCTCGCTGGCGCAGCAGCGGCTGTGGTTCCTCAACCGGCTGGAGAGCGAACAGGGCGGGTCCGGCCTCTACAACCTGCCCGTGGTGCTGCGCCTGCGCGGCCGTCTGGACGTGCCGGCGCTGGAGCGGGCCGTCCTGGATGTGCTGGCCCGCCACGAATCGCTGCGCACCTGCTTCCCGGATACCGAATCCGGTCCGTACCAGAGCGTGCTGGCCGCCGACGAGGTCGGGCTGAGCCTGAACCCGGTGCCGGTGGCCGCCGCCGAGGTGCCCGAGGCCGTGGCCGCCATCGTGCGCGCCCCGTTCGACGTCACCCGCGAGCCGCCGTCTCGCATCGCCCTGCTGCTCGTCGACCGGACCGAGGACACCGCACCGGCCGCCGACGAGTACCTCCTCGTCGTGGTGCTGCACCACATCGCCGGTGACGCGCTGTCCATGCCGCCCCTGGTCCGAGATCTGGTGCGCGCCTACACCGCGCGCCGCGCGAACCGGGCCCCCGACTGGGAACCGCTCGCCGTCCAGTACGCCGACTACACGCTCTGGCAGCGCGAACTGCTCGGCTCCGACACCGCCCCGGGCGATCTCGCCCGTGCGCAACTGGACTTCTGGCGCGACACCCTCGCCGATCTGCCCGCCCAGCTGCCGCTGCCCACCGACCGACCACGACCCGCGCAACCACGAAACACCGGGGGAGCGGTCGAGTTCGAGGCGGGGGGCGATGTGCTGTCCGGACTCCGGGATATCGCCCGCGCCCACGGCGCGACCCTGTTCATGGTGGTGCACGCCGCCTTCGCCGCCACCCTGTCCCGGCTCGCGGACACCGCCGACGTGGCAGTCGGCGCACCGGTCGGCGGGCGCGGTGACCGCGCACTCGACGATCTGGTCGGCATGTTCGTCAACACCCTGGTGCTGCGCACCCGAGTGGACGCCGCGCTGCCGTTCGCGGACTTCCTGACCCGCGTGCGCGATACCGATCTGGCCGCCTTCGCCCACGCCGACCTGCCGTTCGAACGCCTGGTGGACGATCTCGTCACCGACCGGTCCACCGGCGCGCACCCGCTGTTCCAGGTCATGCTCAGCGTCATCGACGACGACGCGACGGCGCGGCCCTCGCTGCCCGAGCTGACCGTCACACCCGTCGAGATCGCCGACACCACCGCGAAATTCGATCTGCACCTGGTGGCGGGCGAGCGCTCCGGCGGCTTCGGCGGCAGCCTGCGCTACGCGGACGAACTCTTCGACGCCGAGACCGCGGCGTCCTTCGCCACCCGCTTCGTCCGGGTGCTGCGCGCCGTCATCGCCGACCCGCGGGTCCGGATCGGCGATATCGACCTGCTCGGCACCGCCGAACGCGCCCTGGTGCTGGAACAGTGGAACGACACCGCGCACCCGCTGCCCGACGGCGCCACCCTGCTGTCGCCGTTCGAGGCGCGCGCCGCCCGCAGTCCCTTCGCCACCGCGGTCGTCCACCAGGGCCTGAGCATCACCTACGGTGACTTCGCCGCCCGGGTCCACCGCCTGGCGCGCCACCTGGTCGCCCAGGGCGTCGGACCGGACACCCTGGTCGCCCTGGACCTGCGGCGCTCGGTCGACCTGGTCATCGGCATGTACGCGGTGCTGGCCGCCGGTGGCGGCTACGTGCCGCTGGACCCCGACCACCCCGCCGAGCGCCGAGCCCATGTCATCGACAGCGCGGCACCCGTCTGCGTGCTGACCGCCGACGACGGCCCCGATGTCGCCGGTGTGCCCCGTATCCGGATCGACGAACTCGACACCACCGGCTACGACGACGCGCCGCTGACCGACGCGGACCGGCTGGCCCCGCTGCGCCCGCACCACATCGCCTACGTCATCTTCACCTCGGGGTCGACCGGACGTCCGAAGGGCGTGGCCGTCCCGCATGCCGCCGCCCTCAACCAGATCCGCTGGATCACCACCGAGTACCGGCTCGGCATCCACGATGTCGTGCTGCTCAAGACCCCCGCCACCTTCGACGTGTCGGTGTGGGAACTGTTCGGCCCCTTGGCGACCGGAGCCCGGCTGGTCGTGGCCGCGCCCGACGGCCACCGCGATCCCGGCTACCTGGCCGAGGTGATCGCGGCCGAGCGGGTCACCATCACCTCCTTCGTCCCGTCCATGCTCCGGGCCTTCGCCGAGGCGGCCCCGCCGCGCGCGGCCGACTCGGTGCGCGCCCTGCTGGTCGCGGGTGAGGCGTTGACCGCCGACATCGTCGCCGCGTTCCGCCGCATCGGCACCACCCCGCTGCACAACCTGTACGGCCCCACCGAATTCACCGTGCACGCCACGTCCGCGCCGGTCCCCGCCGCAGTGGACGGTCCGGTCCCGATCGGCGGACCGGTCTGGAATGCCCGTGTCTACGTGCTGGATTCCCGGCTGCGGCCCGTCGCCCCCGGGCTCGTGGGCGAGCTGTACCTCGCGGGGGCCCAGCTCGCCCGCGGCTACCTCGGCCGCGCCGACCTGACGGCGGATCGCTTCGTGGCCAACCCCTTCGACGTCGGCGAGCGCATGTACCGCACCGGCGATCTGGTGCGCTGGAACCCGGACGGCCAGCTGATCTATGTGGGCCGCAGCGATTTCCAGGTCAAACTGCGTGGACTGCGCATCGAGCTCGGCGAGATCGAGGCCGCGCTCACCGCCCAGGAGACGGTGGCCCGAGCGGTGGTCGCGGTACGCAACGACCACCCGACCGGCGATCGGCTGGTCGCCTACGTCGTCCCCGCGCGCGGGCGGTCCGCGTCAGGGGCGCGGGGTGGGCACGCGCGGCCGCGCATCCCCGGCGCGGAGCCCGAGCAGCACGTGACCCGGGCCGCGCCCACCGCGTCCGCGCCGGATGCCGCCATGCTGACAGCGGCGTTGTCGCTGTCGCTGCCCTCCTATATGGTCCCGTCGACCTTCGTCCTGCTCGACGAGCTCCCGCTGAACGCCAACGGCAAACTCGATCGCGCCGCACTGCCCGCGCCCGTCCCCGAGGAACGCGAGTTCCGCACCCCCACCGGACGTTCGGAATGCCTCGTCGCCGCGGTCTTCGCCGACGTCCTCGAACTCACCGCCCCGGTCGGCGCGGATGACGACTTCTTCGCCCTGGGCGGCAACTCGCTGATCGCCACCCGCTTGGCGGCCCGGCTCGCCAAGCGCACCGGCGTCCCCATCCCGTTGCGGACCATCTTCGACAACGCCACCGTCCGCGCCCTGGCCGCCCGGATCGACGCCGCCGAGCCGACCACCGCCGAACCCGCGGCGCTGCCGCCGGTCACCGCCCGGCACCGCGGCGACACCATCCCGCTGTCGATCGCCCAGCAGCGCATGTGGTTCCTCAACCGCTTCGACGCCCGTGGCGGCGGCTACAACATCCCCTTCGCCCTCCGCCTCACCGGCCAGCTCAATGTCTCCGCGCTGCGCAGCGCCGTCGCCGATCTCATCGCCCGCCACGAGACCCTGCGCACGCTGTACCCCGAGTACGACGGCCAGGCCACCCAGTTGATCCTGCCGCCGGACACGCGCCTGGTGGACCTGGTGGCGGAACCGGTCGCCACCGCGGAGCTCCCCGATCTGGTGGAGGCGTTGGCGCGCACCACCTTCGACGTCACCGTCGAGGTGCCGTTGCGTGTTCGCCTGCTGCGGCTCGCCGACGCCGACGAGCCCACCCA
>NZ_JASCXP010000430.1:0-6360 GCF_030010695.1 Nocardia sp. CC201C | reverse complement strand
TTTTTTATCCCCCAACCCCCAACCCGGGGGGGGGGGGTGGGCCCCCGGCCGCGCATGCACCGATTCCAGGTCGACGACTGCCAAAAGGAAGCTCCGCGGCTATGCGCCCAGCCACCGACGATCGTGACCACGCCCGTGCGATGCTCAGCTCCGGACTCAGCCTGGCTCTAGCCCTGATCGAGGTTGCGGAGAGCTACGACAGCATCGCGGCATTGCATACCCTCGAGACCGTCGCCGCACGCTGTGCGGCGATAGGAGTACCGGTCGACTCCGTGCACGAGATGGTGGATGAAGGAGTCGAATCAGCGACAGGCGCGCTCGAGGAAAATCAGCTCAGCTCAGCGGTACTCGCGCACGTATCCCATCTACTGCACAGCTCGGTGACACACGCGTACCGGGCGCGGCCGACCGGAACAGCCCCTATTCCGGACACCACGGGCAAGTACCCCGTTCGTCCTCACCGTGCAATTCCGGTGCAGCGCCACGAGTAGCGACTGAGCGGCAAAGTGCGGGCGCGCCGCCCTGGTGCCATAACTCGAGGCGGCACTCTGGCCGACTCCCAAAGGCCGACCCCCTCGCCCAGCGCGAGGCGGCAGAGCCATGAGCGATTGCGACGCGATCATCATCGGCGCGGGCAACGCGGGCCTGACCGGTCGACGAGTTCGATGAACCCGTCGACCGCGGCCAGTGATGAGTGCGGGTCGCGGAATCGCAGTCCAGGAAATTGTCGCGAGCGAGCGACGAATGCCTGCTCGTTCGTTGACCACTCCACATCGATGGACGACAGACGAACCTCCGTACCCACCCTACTTCCTGGCAGGCATTCGTCTTCGGCGCGAGTGCTCGGCGTCGATTGCAGGGAGCGGCGGAAGTGACGGAACAGCCAGCAAATCATTGACATACAGTGTCTTCAGAACGCGTGGCAACCGAATGCCAGTGGCACGCTGTTGGCGGTATCGATGACAAGGCGCGGGGTTCGTCGTATCAGTGGCAGCTTCCGATGACGGTGAGGTCGTCGCATGCGGCGACGATGTTGGACCGGGCGCTGGTGAGCAGTCGTTCGAGTAGGTAGAGCCGCAGCAGCTCATTGGTAGGGCCTGTCGTGGCACAGCTCGATCCCCGCACCCGGGCATAGGTGGCGGAGTTGACGTGCGGTTGGACGACGACGACTTCATAAGGCACGACTGCGATTTCGCGGCGCGGACTGGCGGAGTGGGCGGCTTTGACGTGAATGAGGGTCAGAGTGCCGTCGTTGGCGATATGGACGAAGTCGGCGACTTCGCCCGATCCGTCGTCACATATCAGCCAACCATCGCGGTACTGGCGGACCACCCAAGCGAACAAGGATTCATCGCCGTGCACGCCGATGGCGTCATGGATGGCCTGGGTGCCAGCGGCTTTCGGCTTCTCCTGGTCAAGTCGGTAGCCAGTGAAGTCACGGAAGTCCCAGTTGGCGAAGCGTGCCGTGGTGATGGGTGCGGTGTAGAAGGTGTTGTGGGCGTATGCATGTCCCGAGCGGTAGTAGATCGTGAGCAGGTCGCCGTGGACGAGGGCGTCTCGGACCGGCTGAACCCGGGCCGGATCGGTGGGATTGCCGCGCAGGCCGATGTCGAGAATATACCGGCCGTTGACGTGTTTCGGTGTCACGCCCAGGCGGCCGCCGATGGCGCCGTCGATACCGACGTCGAGGGTGAAGGCCGCGGAGTGTGGATCGCCGTCGATGGCATGGATCGCGTGCTGGAGCAGTTCGGCGTCGGAGACGAGCTCAGTGTCGGTGTTCGGGAAGCTCAGCAGGTCATCAGGAGTGAGGACGGCTACGGCGTATGCGCCGGTGATGCCGCTCAGGTCGGAGGCTTGGCGGGCAAGGACGGGCAGAGGGCCGGCGGTGGTGGGTCCTCGGTGCATGGCCGCACGCACGAGTGTGAGCAATTCGATTACCGCGGTGACGTAGTGGGCGAAGTCGATGGTGGGGGCCGAGGACCAAACCGATGAATTTGCTGGGGTGGTGCCGACTTTGCCGGCGAAGGCGGTGCGGTCCGGCGAGCTTTCGAGGTCGACGCGGGCCGAACGCATCGCGAAGGATGAGTCGTGTGCCGGATCGAGTGCGTCCTGTAGCCGGGTCCCGCTGATGTTCTTGGAATCGGGTTTGGTGGTGCGTCGGCGGTGAGTGCCTTGCAGCCACAGCCCTTTTACTTCGCCTTGCAGCAGCGCGGTCTCGAGGACCTGCGGCGGGATACGGCGCCATTCGGGTTGGGGAGGCTTGTTGAGCCAGCCCTGCAGCCGCCGGGTGGTGGCGGCGTCGGCGTATACAGCCACCAGATGCTGATGGCGCAGCGCCAGCACCAGAGTGTGCTCGGTGTCGCGGAACTCGATAGTGTCCTGTGCCCAGCTGGGGGCGTATTCGAGCCGCCAGACGACACCGACCAGGTCGTTGATGTCGGCTGCGGTCAGGATCTCGAGTGTGGGCTCGTCGGCGGGGTCCTCGGCGCGCCACCGGACCCGTGCGAGTAGGTCGACCGAACGGCCGGGGTGACGCCGTGGCGCGGACCCGAGGAAGGCCGACAGTCGCTCGAAAGCGCGTGCCGGGTCGGGGCCGTGGCATTCGAGAACCACCACCGACAGGTAGGGGCGCAGAGCGTCCAATGCCAAGGTGTGTGTCTGCTGGGATATCTCGTCGAACACGCGAATCCTCCAGGACTGCGATCGGGATGAGAGTCGTTCGGTCATCGCGGTGGTTCCGCGATGATGCTGCGGGAGAAGTCGGCTGGGAGGGGAGCCCCCGAGTGAGGAGCTACCGCGCGAGCGCGGGTACGGCGCTGGCCAGCGTGAGGCAGTACCAGTAGGTGTAGAGCATGTAGGTGGTGTTGTCGGAGCTCCGATCTCTACATCGCAGGACTCGGACCGAGATCGTGAACGACACCAGGGCGGCGACGCCACCGAGAAGGGTTGCCGTCGTTGGTGCGTGCGCGTAGAGCAGGACGTAGAGCACGAAGGGGTAGATCGCGAAACTCGCGCCGAGCAGGACGCGCAATCGCTGCTCGCCGAATACGACAACGGCGGTGCGACGGCCCGCGGCAAGGTCACCCTCCAGGTCGCGGAGATCCTGCAGCGACACCAGGACTCCGAGCGGCACCGCGATCGCCAGGATCCATGTCCACGCCGCAGCGGACAAGGGTGTCACGATCTGCCAGGCGGCCCCGAGCTGTGCGACGGTGCCGGCCACCATCGCGGTGTTCTTGCCCCACCAGGTCATCGCACCGCGCAGGTGGTTGTGGAATACCCAGGCCGCGATCCAGAGCACGGTCCATTCGGCGACACCGAGCACTACCCCCACGACCAGGAACACTCCTGTCACCACGACGAGCCGGCACCGTGCCCCGTCGGGCGTGATCAGGCCCCGTACCAGCGGGCGGTGCGGTTTGTTGACGCGGTCCTCGTTGATACCGGTGAGTTGGTTGGAGAGGTTGAACGTGTAGATGTAGAGCCAGAAATAGACACAGCAGCCGAGCATGATCGCGGGGATGCGCCCCGCCGGGAGCCCGGCGTTGCCCGATGCCGCGAGCACGAAGATGGTCGCGGGGACCACGGTGGCGGTCAGATCTCCCCAGGTGAATGACCAGCACACCGACAGTTCGTGTCCGACGGCGTACAGGATTCTGTGTGCCGCAGTGTGATTCCGCGTTCTTACCGTTGTCACTGCTCCGTGCTTTCGTGTGATGTCGCAGGGCGGTCAGCACTGGAGTGACTGCGGCTGTCTGGTCGACAGTCGCATCGGCAGACATCGGGGCGCGGGAAGGTCCTTCAGTGCCACCACGGTCGGGGCAGCGCGCACAGGTGAGAGCCGCCACGCCGCGGTGATGTGCGCGAGCGCGAGTGTCGCGGTGGTGAGGGCGAACTGGTCACCGATACAGCGGCGGGCCCCCGCGCCGAAGGGGATGAACGCGGTTCGAGGCGGGGCGAGGCCGATCCATCGATCCGGCACGAACGCGTCGGGGTCGAGGTACAGATCGGGCCGGCGGTGGATCAGGTGGGGACTGACCGCAACGGTCGTCCCGGCCGGGATCGAAATATCGTCGATGAGTGTGGCTGCCGTGGTGATCCGGGTCAGGAGCCATCCGGGAGGATACAGCCGCAGCGTCTCGGTGACGACCCGTGATAGGAACGGCAGTCTCGTCAGGTCATCGACCACGGCCGTCCGACCGGCCAAGGCCGTATCGACCTCGGCGTGCACCGTGCTCGCGCTGCGTGGGTCACGGCCGAGCAGGTACAGCGCCCACACCAGGGTGCTCGCAGTCGTCTCCGCACCGGCGAGGAAGAAGGTGAAGACCTGGTCGATCAGCTCCTCATCGGTCAGCGTCGCTGCCGCACCAGGCGACCGGGGATCGTGCGCGCTGATCAACGCCGACAACAGATCGCCCTGATCGTCCCCGCCGCCACGGCGGTGCCGGATCAACTCCGCGCCGAGCCCGCGAACCCGGTCGCGGGCGAGCAGGAAGCGCCGGTTGGCCGGTGTCGGAACGCGATTGAGCGCCGAAGGCATGACGGTCCTGCGAAACAGTCCCGCCGCGAGGACACCCACATCACTAGCGGCCCGGCGGATTACCTGTTCGGGCAGCGACGTCGAAAACATCGTCCGCACGGCGATATCCACGGTCAGTTCCGACATCTGCGAGACCACGTCGACCTCGTGACCGTCGCACCATGACCGTAGTCGCGCCTGCACCGACGCGGTGGCCACCTCGGCGTACCCGGGTAGTCGGTCGATCCGGAAAGCGGGCTGACACAACCGGCGTTGGCGTCGATGCCGAGTGTGGGGGCAGGTTCCCAGCCCGCCGCCGGCCACCTCCCGCGATCGCTCATAGAACGGTCCGCCCTTGTCGAAGGTGCGGTCGTCGAGCAGCACATTCCAGGTCAAATCCGGGTCGCATACCAGGACAACGGGCAGCGTTCCCAACTGAATACGCAACACCGGCGCACCGCCGATCAGCGATGACAAGAACCCCAGCGGGTCCCTCATGAAAACCGCCGCGTGCCCCAACAGAGGCCGACCTCCCGGCGCGGCGGGAACAGCATCCAGATCAGACATGCCTCACCCGCATCCTCGCGTTAACGTGCCGATGGTGACTGTGGCCGCGCGGGCTGATGCCGTGCAGTGAACTGAACGCGCCAGCGTTTACCCGGAACCCCTCGATCCGAGCATTCGATCCGTGCCGACGAGCACACACCGCCTCGACCATCGCCGAGATACACCGATCGCCCGGTACCCGGCGGTCGCACGCCTTCTCCCGATCGGAGCCCATATGTCGTGCCCTTCATCGACCGGCCGTCCCACACGCCGGATGGTGGATGGGCGTGAAGCGCTGTGCCCGCGAAGCCAATTCAGATGCTAGCAACATCTGAATGGTTAGAACATCCAAATCGGCCGAATGAGCGCCTCTCGCCAGCGGGCGGGGTGGTATTGGTAGCAACGACCGACTCGCCCAGTGGCTACGGTCGAAGGTGATCGCCGCGACTAGGCGGCCAGAGATGAGACGAAGGTACCGATGGGACGGCTGACCAGAGCTGAACAACAGGAGGTGACCCGTCGGCGGGTCCTCGACGCAGCCCACCGCGAATTCACCGAGCGAGGGTTTCGCGGTGCCACCGTCGACGGCATCGCCGAACGCGCCGGACTCACCCGCGGCGCGGTCTACTCGAATTTCCCCGGCAAACGTGGCCTCTATTTCGCCGTACTGGCGCGTGAAGCCGAACAGGCAGCGCCCCCCGAGGGCTCCCCCGCGACCACGCCCGCCGCCGCTCTCGCGGCATTCGCCAGTACGTGGGCCGAGCGGCTCCCTCGCTCACAAGGCTATGCTTACACCGCACCCGAGCAGCTGACCTCACCAATCCTCAGCATTGACCTGATCCCGGAAATCCAGAGCGATGACCGGATCCGCAGACCGTTCGCCCAATTGATCGAGCTCGACGCCATCCTGCTCGCGCTCGCGCTCGAGGCCCTCAGCGCGCCGTCCGATCTACCACTACATCGCTTCCTCGATGTCGCATCCTCAGCGCTGACCGTTCTGTACGGAGCGACCCAGTTGTCCTTCGCAGCACCCGGCTTCGTCGATCCGTCCCAGATAGTCGCCTTGTGCGAACAACTCCTGCGATTCCATCCCGACCCGGAACCAGCACCCCGTCCCTATGCCGAGACACCACCCGCGCACACAGTCGACGAACCCTGGACGCCGCGAACCTGTTTCGACATGGTCCACAGCGTCCCGATCCGACTCGACGGGAACCGTACGATCGCGATTCTCGGGATGCACCGGATCTCCGCTGTCCGCGAGCTTCTCACAACAGACCCTCGTCCATCGCCTG
>NZ_JASCXP010000429.1:0-6361 GCF_030010695.1 Nocardia sp. CC201C | reverse complement strand
GCTGTCGCACGTCCATTCGCGGCGATCGACCACACCGTCATCCTGTTCCGCGCACGCGAAAACCGCGGGTGCCGGGGAGCACCCGCGGTCAACGGAGTCCTAGAACGACGTACTTCAGGAAGCGATACGCGCCACCTGCGGCTTGCGCCCGCTCACGGCCGCACGCACGGCGGCGGAGATCGCCACCACCGGCGGCACCCAGCGCGCCTCCTGCGGAGCGACTCCCCAGCACGCCGAACCGGCGGCGGACAGCTGCGTCGGCGGCAGCGGGATGCCCGCACCGTCGGAGTGCACGATGGCACCGGCGGCCCGCAGCGCCTCGAGCGCCATGGCGGCCTTCTGTACGCCGGTGACCAGGTGGATTTCGCGGCGCTCGGTGCCCGGAATCTCGATGACCGGCCCCGAGAGGTTGTTGGCACGCAGGAAGCGACGGACATAAGCGGCGGTCTCCCCGGATACCTCGATACCCGCCAGGTTGTCGTCGGTGATCAGGCAGATGCCGTTGGCCGTTTCGGCGACCGTCCAGCCACGCTGGGTGTATTCCTGCGCAGATGCGGCCAACACTGCGGCCGTGACGGAAGACGAAAACGTCGTACGCACTGGATTCTCCATTCCCCGGTAGATCTAGGTCCTGCTCTGTGCGTGGTATCGCCGCCCGGTGTCCGAGGCGTTACAGGCTCTTTTTCACGCGTCTTCGTTCGCGGCTACAAAAGAGACAGCTTCGCGTTGTAGGTGGCGCTACTGCGCCGGTGTCACAGCGGTGACATTTCCGGGTCGGCACCCACTACCTGCGATAACGCCGAAGCTGCTCGCGCCCACGCGTTTCCGAGCGTGATGTGCCCGGAAATGGGAAGTGTCGGAGAACACACTGCGTCGGACTGTAGCGCGGATGTGATTGCGATCAGACTTGGCGTGCCGGAAGGCCGGTGGGAGAGGAGCGTTTTCGTCCATGACCGATCGATCGGGTGGGGATCAGTCCGAACTGGACGAGTTCGAGGCGGAATCGCGCTGGCTGGCGTTCAAGGAGTCGGCGGTCAAGCGCATGTCCCGGCACGCCGCCGAGGCGGACGCGGACGAGCAGCGGCCGGTCGAACCATTCGCCAGCCCAAGCGCATTCGGCTCCTGGAGCGTCGAGGCCGCGCGCGCCCTGGTGGACCTGCAATTCCGCCGGACCGCCACCCGCACCCTGCTGCCGCTGGCGTATCTGCTGGGTCTGGCGGGTGCGGTGGCCATTCCCATCGCCACGACGGTGTTACTGCTGAGGTCCTCGATGTGGGTGGGAGTGGTGTTCGCGGTGGTGTTCGCGATACCGTTGGGGCTCACCATCGCCGCCACCGTGCGCCTACTGCTGGAATTCCTGGTGAACGCCTCGCGGCTGGCGGGCAAGGTGGAACATATCGCCGAGCTGGCCGACGATCTGTTCCAGGCCCTGTCGGATGTGGCCGAACCGGTCAATCAGCTGTCGGAGGATATGCGTGCCGTGCAGTTCTGGCGCTTCCGAAAGCGTAACTCCCGCAAGTAGTCTCGTCTCCGAACGGTCGTTCGTGGCGGCCCCGGCGTTCCCCGCGTCCATGGATCGGCGAGATTTCCTGTGTCACAATGCGATCGCAACTTGTTAGGGGGACGGATGGCTCTACCGCAGGGGATCACCGGATCGACCATGCCGCGTCGACAACTCGGTCGTCAGCTTCGCGACCTGCGCAATCGCGCGCGGATGACGACCCGGGTGGCCGCGCAGCGGCTGGAATGGTCCGAGGCCAAGATCTGGCGCATCGAGACCGGTCAGACATCGCTGCGCAGCCTCGACGTCGAGGCCATGTGCCGCATCTACGGTGCGCCCGAGGACGCCATCCAGCCGCTGGCCGCGCTGGCCCGGGAGACCAAGGCGCGCGGCTGGTGGACCGAGTACAGCGACGTCATCGACGAGGGTTACGAGGTGTACATCGGCCTCGAGGAGGCCGCCGCCCGCCTCACCACCTATGAGAACGAGCTGGTGCCCGGGCTGTTGCAGACCGAGGACTACATGCGCGCGGTGCTCGCGGGCGCGTATCCGGGCATCACCGCCGAGCAGATGGACCGCCGGGTGCGGGTTCGCACCACGCGCCAGCAGTTGCTGACGCGCTCGGATTCCCCGCTGCAATTGGATGTGGTGATCTCGGAGGCGGTGCTGTGGCATCGGATCGGGGGCGAGGGGGTCACCGCCGGTCAGCTGGACCGCCTGCGCGATCTGAGCGAACTGCCGAATGTGCGGCTGCGGCTGGTGCCCGCGGACTGCGGATACCACCACGGAATGGATGCGGGCCGATTCGTCCTGCTCGAATTCCCCGCACCCGCGGGCGAGGTGCCCGAACCGCCGGTGGTGTACGTGGAATCCCTCACCGGCTCCTCCTACCTGGACAAAGACCACGACGTGGAGCGCTATCGCGAGGCATTTCGGGCCGTCGCGGCGGTGGCGGTGGACGCCGCGCCCGTGATCGAGTCCGCGCGTGCCTCGGTCTGAGCTGTCCGCCCGTTGTGCTGTTTCACAGAACTCGCGCGCGCCCATTGTCCTCGCGCGTGACGGCCGTTACAGTCGGTGCTAGCAGGGTGCTTGCAACTGCGAGCGCGAACCCTGTGGAGTGAGCCAGACAAAGGAGTCTGACCATGCCAGGTGAGAGCACCGACAGATCCTCCGGGGAACTATCCGCGGCCGGCCCCACGCGCGGCCGACAGATGCTCGTCGACGACCGCTTCACGGCGGTCGCCGCCAAGTTCTTCCAGATCTTCCGCCGCTCGCGTGCGGGTGGCGGCGCCTTCGCGGTTTTCCTCGACGGCGAGCCGGTGCTCGACATCTGGGCGGGTTGGGCCGAACCCGGACGCCGCTGGGGCGCCGACACCATGGCGCTGTCGTATTCCACCAGCAAAGGCGTGGCGGCCACCGTCATCAACCGTCTCGCCGATCGCGGGGTCATCGACTACGACGCTCCCGTCGCCGAGTACTGGCCCGACTTCGCGGCCGCGGGCAAGGGTGACATCACCGTGCGGCAGGCGCTCGCCCATCGCGCCGGAGTGCAGCGCATGCGCGGACTGCTCGACGATCCCGAGGATCTGCTCGACCACGACAAGGTGGCCGCGGCCATGGCGGCGAGCGCGCCGGATCCGCTGCGGCACCGGGCTTCCGGATATCACGGACTGAACTTCGGCACGCTGGTCGCGGAGATCGCGCAGCGGGCGAGCGGACGGCCCTTCACCGACCTGGTGCGCAGCGAACTCGTGGAGCCGCTGGGCGACAACGACTTCTGGTTCGGGGTGCCCCGGCAGCAGCGGCATCGCATCGCCCGCCTGTCGCCCCGGCTCAGCGTCGGCAAGGTGCCGTTCGACCGGCTGGTCGGGCTGCCCGCGCGGGTGCGGGCGCTGCATTCGGCGCGCGGTGCGGTGTACGACGGCTGGGCCGACATGTCGGTGGGGGAGCGCCCCTACGACGCCATGATGCCCGGCTGGAACGGGACTTTCACCGCGCGGTCGCTGGCGCGCATGTACGGCGCCCTCGCCAATGACGGCGTGGTCGGTCACCGCCGACTGCTCAGCGCCCAGGGCGCGCGAACACTCGCCGAGATGCCGGTGAACAGCCGCTTCGACTACGTCCTCGGCGCACCACCGCAATTCGCGCTCGGCTACCACCGCGCCATCGTCGGAGCGACGCTCACCCGCAAGGCCTTCGGGCACTTCGGCATCGGCGGCTCCGGCGGCATGGCGATCCCCGGCCGCGGCCTGGGCATCGGATTCGTCACCAATCAGCTCGGCTATTCGGCCATGACCCTGGGCGATGCCCGGCTGCCGCTGCTGGCGGCCATGACGCAGCGGGCCGCACGGGTGGCGCGCGGCGAGGGCGCGGCGGTCGCCGCCTGAGCCCGGCTCTCGGCGCGGTGTTGCCGCGCCTGCGGATTCAGTTACCGCCCTTCAGCTTTCGCCAGCCCCCGGCGCGGTTGTTGGCGATGATCTGCCGGAACATGGCGAGCAGCGCCGGGGCGTTCAGGGTCTCGCCTTCGCGAACGGCGACGGTGCGGGCTGTCTTGTTGTCGTGCCCGCCGGTGATGATCCCCTCCGGATCGGGCACGATGGCCCCGTCGTAGAGGAAGACGTTCACATGGTCCTTGGCGGCGAGCAGCGCGCAGATATTGCCGTCCAGCACGAAGTAGGGCCGCACCGTGCGTTTGATGGTCTCGACGACCTCGGGATCGGCCTGGTGCACCAGCTCCCGCACCTCGTGGCATACGGCCTGCTGCCATTCCGGTAGCGCGTCGATGTAGGCATCGACCCGCGGATCGACCGCGTAGGAGGGCATGCCCGCAGCATACGGCTCAGCGCAGCGACTGTTCCAGGACTTCGCGATGTGTGGGCGCGGCCGCACGGTGCAGTTCGCGGCCCTTGTCGGTGAGGCAGACGAAGATGGCGCGGCGGTCCTCGGTGCACAGGGTGCGGTTGACCAGGCCGTCGCGTTCCAGGCGGGCCACGGCGCGGGAGAGGGCGCTCTGGCTGAGGTGGATGTCTCCGGCGAGGTCGCTCATCTTGTAGCTCTCGCCGCCGGCCTCCATGAGCCGGTCGAGGGTTTCGAATTCGCTGAGCCCGATGTGGTGGCGGCCCTGCAACTCCTTCTCGAGGGCGCAGGATGCGGTCGCGTGCCGGCTCAGCAGCTCACGCCATTCGGCTACCAGCCCGGTGGCTTCGGGCCGGTCGACAGGCGCTGTCGGCTTCGGCATGGGGCCATCCTAGTGGTCGGCGCGTAACCATGCAACCGCATTTAATGCTTGCACATTTAATGCGTACGCATGTACTGTTTCGGCTCATGACCACAACGGCTCTGAAATCGGCTGCCGCATCCGCCGATACGAACAGCTGGCCCCTGCGCCTCTGGGGCATGCTGATCACCCTGTGCATCGTGCTGTTCCTCGACGGTCTGGACGTGTCGATGATCGGCGTCGCACTGCCGTCCATCGGAACCGAACTCGACCTCCCCACCTCCACCCTGCAGTGGCTGGTCAGCGGCTACGTCCTCGGCTACGGCGGCCTGCTGCTGCTGGGCGGACGCACCGCCGACCTGCTCGGCCGCCGCAAGGTCTTCCTGATCGCGCTGGCCGTCTTCGCCCTCGCCTCGCTGGCGGGCGCGCTGGTCAGCTCCGGCCCGCTGCTGATCCTCACCCGCTTCATCAAGGGCCTGGCCGCCGCCTTCACCGCGCCGACCGGCCTGTCCATCATCACCACCAACTTCGCCGAGGGCCCGGCCCGCAACAAGGCGCTGTCCATCTACACCGTGTTCGGCGCGGGCGGGTACTCCATGGGTCTGCTGTTCGGCGGCCTCATGACCGGCATCGGCTGGCGCTGGACCTTCCTGCTCCCGGTGCCCATCGCCCTGGCGGCCCTGGTCGCGGCCATCTTCCTGGTGCCCAAGGACAAGCCCGCCGAAGAGGGCGGCCATGACATCCTGGGTGCGGTGCTGTCCACCGCCGCCATGCTGCTGCTGGTCTACACCGTGGTCACCGCCCCCGAGGTGGGCTGGACGTCGGCGCGCACCATCGGCTCGTTCGTGCTGGCCGCGGCGCTGTTCGCCGGATTCGTGGCGGTGGAGAACCGGGTGAAGTACCCGCTGGTCCGCCTGGGCATCCTGCGCAAGGCCACCCTGGTCCGCGCCAGCCTCGCCATCATCGCGGTGGGCGGTTCCTACTTCAGCTGGCAATTCATCACCACGCTGTACTTCCAGGACACCCTCGGCTGGTCGCCGCTGCACCTGGCGCTCGCCCTGCTGCCGGTGGGTCTGCTGGTGGTCACCTCGGCCTTCGTCTCCGACAAGCTGGTCGACCGCTTCGGCACCGGCCCGATCATCGCCGTCACCATGGCGGTCATGGCCGTCGGCTACCTGATGTTCCTGCGCGTCGACACCGCCCCGAACTATCTGACGGTCCTGCTGCCCGCCATCCTGCTGATCGGCATCGGCTGGGTCGGCTTCCCGGCCATCAATATCCAGGCCACCAGCGGCATCGACAATGACGAGCAGGGGCTCGCCGCCGGCGTGCTGCAAACCGCCATGCAGGTCGGCGCGGCCATCGTGCTGGCGGTGACCACCGCCATCGTCACCTCGGGCGCGCACACCGACCCCAGCCCGGCCGCCATGCTGGACACCTACCGTCCCGGCCTGGAGTTCGCCGCGGGCGTGGCGATCGTCGGAGCCCTGGTCGCCCTCACGGTCTACCTGCCCAAGCGGCGCAAGGACCGTGCGGCCGCTGCGGAGGAGGACGAACTCCAGCTCGTCGGCTGACCCGAACTCCGGCGCGGCGACGGTCTCCCTCATCGCCAGCCGCTCCGGTTCGCTGGGGGGGGCCCCCCC
>NZ_JASCXP010000428.1:0-6378 GCF_030010695.1 Nocardia sp. CC201C | reverse complement strand
ACCGATCCGCTCCGCGCGCTGTCGAGTCGACCGGTACCCGCTCGGATGCTCCGGCCCGTACGGCCCGCCCGCAGCGCACGCGCGGCGGCGGTCAGCCCGCCGTCCGCCAGACCGGGCGCCGCTGATTCGAGAGCGGTTCGCAGCTCGCCAGACCGGCCGCCGCTGATCGGATCCGACGGATTGCTCCGCCGTTCGGATGGGCGGTGATCGGGTGGCTTACGCTGTCGCCGATCCGAGTGGTCGGTCCGGACTTGTATCGACAAGGCCTCAACCTGACCTATCGGAAGATCGCGAACAAGGTCAACTACTCGCATTCGACGTTGGCGCAGGCCGCCGGGCGAAAAGTCTTTCCCACCTGGGAATTGGCGTAAGCCCTGCGCCACGGCTGCGACGCAGACGGGACCTTTCGTTACAAGGTCGGCGGTCAGCACAAGAGCCGGAACAATGACGGGCTGCGGTATCTCGGTGTGTTCACAGGTACCCCGTCGCTGCACCAGACTAGCCCCATGACCTTGCACAGATTCTCCGTGCTGATTGCCAGCGGCGGCGCCCTCGCCTACGCCATCTCCAAGGTGGAGCTCACGATACGTGGTGAACTAGGTATGCCGGGCTTCCCCGCGCCCGCCTCCGCCTACGGTCAATTCGATCCCGTATCAGGGCAGTTGTCCAATGCGGGTGTCGGTGTCCTGACGGCTGCGTTGATCTTGGTGCTGCTGCGTCCTCCTGCCCGGCCGGTGTGGCGGGCGGCGTTGCTGTCTATCTCCTGGTTGGGCACGATCATCGTCGGTGTGGGTGTCGTCATCTTCACGCTCAGGGCCGCCGGGGTGGCACCTTCCCTCGGTGTTCCCGCCATTGGCTGGCAGTCCTGGGTGGCGCTGGTAGCTGGCGCGATATGGGTGGCGGCCTGGGCACTCGCCAACCTCACCGCCGCCACACTTTCTCGGCAAAGCAGCCGCGGGCTCTCGTCGAGCAAGCTCCTCACGCCGAGTCACCATCGCCGCCGGCACCGGACCTCGAGCCTCGGTGCCAACGAATAGGCCGCTGACCGCCAACCCGACAACCCCGCCCGTATCGCCGCAGCCGTCTACACGGCTGGGCACCCAATTCGTTCACAGGCCACTCAGAGGACCTCCGCCATCGCGACCCAGGCTCCGGGTTTCAGCCTCTCCCGCTCGGCGTAATGCGGCGGCCAGCAGACGAAATCGGTTGTTGTCACAGGGGTTCAGCAGGATGTCTGCGTGCGGGGGGACCACGGCGGGTAGGTCCCGTCCCGGGATCTGATACCAATGCTCGATATCGTCGAGGTGCTGCTTATGTATGGGGGAGGTGATGACGGGCACGCACGGGGCGCCATCCGGGGCCGCACCGATCAGCGGGTGTTTGCTTTCGTCGCAGCCGATTTCGACAACCGCGTCTCGGGTGAGCTGGACGAGTTCGGCGCCGAGGTCCGCACCTCGGGCCATGAGCCACAGCACGGCATCGATCGGGTCGGTGGGGGCGGCGGCGGCGGGTCGATATTGGGGGTTCGGATGGAAAAGCCCAGGAGTGCCGGATTCGTCGATGATGCCCCAGCTGCCGACGATCATCTCGTCCGGGATCGGGGTGCGTGAGTGTTGCGGGGTCCACTGCGGGTCCACGAGCAGATACCGGGCGCCGCGGCGAACGGTTCGACCGACGGATTCGTTCATCGTTCGGGCTCCCGATAGTGACGGACTTTCCAGTCAGGCTTTCCCTCCTCGGCGATGACACCGAGAATCGAATCCTCCGCGTCGATGGGCTGGGGTCCGACCAGCAATGGTGAGCCCCAGACGTCGCGATCGACTCCCGCGCTGTGCCAGGCCGCGGCCAGCGTGGGCCCGGCACCGCTATCGTGGCTGAACGTCCTGCACCCCAAAAGGAGGATTGGGCTGCCCGCGTTGCTGTCCAACGCCTGATGGAACATGTCCTTGGCCAAGTCGATCCGTGCGAGTCCTGAACCCGTGACCGTCACGATCTGACGGTCTCCGTCACCGCGGTCGAGCGCTACCGAGTAGTAATCACCGTCGGAGTGCACCTGCCTGTAGACCGGGTTGTGCCCTTCCTGGTACCACGATGCTTCTATTCCAGGACCGTAACTGCCACCGTCGGCCCGCGCCTCCAGAATGTGCCGGTAATGACTATCCGATTCACGGTCACGAGCCGAGGCCCATCCGGGAATTAGTTCATCGTTGGGATTGATGGGACAACCCATTCCGATCGGCTTGCCGTCGGCGTCGAAAAACTGTCGGCAGATTACCAATTCGGCGGGAAACGTGATCGGCTTACCTCGTTTGTCCCAGCCCGATACCGTGGAATCGGATGGAAGCGCAGTCACGGAGTCGTTGCCGGTGTCCGCCTGCCCGCGGATGGAGGCACCGGAATCGTTGTCCTGCAGGAGAATTCTTCCGCTGCTGATGTTCAGTGAGTCGCTCGTCGCGTCGAACATGCGCGCGAGTCCGGAGCACACCTGACCGGTGCAATCATTGAGCTTACCCAGAATCCGAGCGGCTGCGTCGATAAGCGTGCGGTTGTCGTACTTCATCGTCCCCCCGAGATAGCGCCCTTATCCCTCGATCGCGCCTGCACGTACCCTAGGAGTGGCACTGTACCGGCGATCCTTGCAGTCACCGCCCGTGGTAAACACTGCTCACGGTGGTTGGGTGATTCCGGCCCGGCTGCCCGGGCTCAGCCTCGACAAGGGCCGTCGTCCTGGAGAGATGGTGTTTTCGTATGCCGAGGCTACGAGCAGCCAGAATAACCAGTCGCTACATACCCGATCTGTGACGTCGGCTATCGGTGAATCCTGACGCCAGCCGTCATACGCCGCTGTTCGTATCGGTGAACCGTGATGTCACTGCCGATCGGTCCGGCGTCCGTCCGTCCATCCGGACTGTCGCACGCAGTAATCCGGTCGAGCGCGGCGAATGCCGTGTTCCGGGAGCGCCTCGTCGGCGGGCGGCGGAGTAGGACAGCGGGCGGCCGTGGCCGTTGATGGAGGCGCGGAACATCGGCCCGGACGTGTAGCCCGCACGCTCGAGGTACCGGCGCATGAGGGCGACGTAGCCGCGGTCGTCGAGCAGGACCGAGCGGACCTTGCCGACTCTGCCGTGGATGCGCAGGGCAAAGCGCAGCTGCGCTGTTCCCGGATGGTCGCATGCACCACCGATAAGAAGATTCGCCATAACCCCAGGTAGGGTGGTCGTTTGCTCCATGGTGGAACTCGGAAGTGGGCCATCACCCGACATGGTGGCCATCGTGATCGTTTCCGAACAGCGCCAATCGAACTCGGCTCCCGTGAAGACACGGCATGCTTATGCTCGCTGCCATGAGCGATGCCGGGGCAGATGAGATGCCGCATGCCCTTCCTGGTGCGAGGAGCACCTCGAAGGTGCCGATGCAGTACCCGACCCGCCCGAACGCTGGCAGATCCACACGGGGATGAAATCAACTCGCCCCCTGAGTATCTGCGGGCTCTGGCCGCTGACCATCTCGCTGAATCGCACAGATATCGCGGACGGTGGGATCGAGTCCTACACCATCGAACTGCACGTCGCGGAAGAGTCGGTCGCAAACCTGCCGAGGCGAGGTCCTGGCGCGGCTGCGCGCGACGGTCCGGCTCACTGTCGATGTCGCCGTCAGTACAGAATGCCCTGGGGCTGAACGCCGTTCGGGCAGGCGAAGGCGCCGACCGCGCCTGCGCCGTGCGGGGGGATGAGGCCCGATACGGCGTATTGGGGGCCGTTCGGGCATACCTCGGTGCCGGTGACGGTCTGCGGTTGGTCGGTGGTGTTGTAGCAGAACGCTCCGGCGCAGTAGACGCCCGCGGGGATGCCCGCGTTGGCGGTCGCGGTGGACAGTGCTACCGCCGACACGGTGGCCGCGGCGGCGAGCAGGCCGTATCCGAGTCGTCTCATGACGCGGCCTGCTGCTGCATCTCGGCCTCGGTGGCGGGGCGGGAGACCGATACCTGGGTCGGCATCTGGATGGGGCCGTGCAGGGTGATGCGCATCCAGCCGCCGGGCATCGACCCCGCGACGGCGGCGTCGCTGCTGATCGTATTGCCGACCTCGTTCTTTCCGGCCGGAGACCAGCCCGGGAGGGCGACCTGAGCGAGGGCGGGGCCCAGGTTCATGGACGCGACGGCGGCGGCTTCGCCCTGGTTCAGGGTCACCGATGCCGCGCCGGGCTGCGGGTCCACCGTGAGCGCCGAGGCCGTTCCGCTGCCGATGGCGGTCGCGATGCCCGCCGTGCCGAGTAGGACGAGTACTGCGGATTTCTTGTGCATTCGAACTCCCCTGTGCGAGTCGATGAGATCGCCACTCCAAATGAGCGGTAGCTAGATATTTGCTGACGTTCGTCGTTCGGGCTAGGTGTCGACCTCGTTTCATGAGCCTTCTCACAGGTGTGGACCAAACCGCGCTTGATGGTATGCACGTACCAAATACGTGGTACGTTGATACCATCAACGATGATGAAGGGGTGGCCATGGCCAAGATCGGGCGATTCGCCAATGACGCGGCGCGGGCGGAGTATCTGGCGATGTACGAGGCGGCGGAGGGGTTGTGGCCGCTGCCGGTGACGCAGGCCGATATCGCGACGTCGTTCGGTTCGACACATGTGCGGTGGTCGGGGGAGCGAGACGGGATCCCGATCGTGCTGCTGCACGCTGTCGGAGCCAACGGCCTGGCCTGGCATTACGTCATCGAGGATCTGGCTCGCGATCGGGTGGTCTACGCGCTGGACACCATCGGCACCGCGGGCCGGAGCGTGCAGACGGCACCACTGACCCGGGAAGCCGACTTCGCGGTGTGGGTGAACGAGGTGCTGGCGGGGCTGGGGCTGGAACGCGTGCACCTGGTGGGCTATTCGCACGGAGCCTGGCACGCGAGTCTGGTGGCGCTGCACGACGCGGGGCGGCTGGCCAGCGTGACGCTCGTCGAGCCGGGTGGGATGTTCACCAAGCCGCCGTGGCGTGTGCTGCTGAAGATGATCCGCTTCGGAATGGGCGGCCGCTCGGACGCGAATATGCGCAAGATGATGGCGTGGCTCAGCCCCGGCGTCGAGGTGACCGAGCAGGAGTTCGCGATCGCCAAGGCAGCCCTGCGCTACCGCATGCGGATCGGCTGGGCGCGGGTGCTGAAAGACGCCGAGCTGCGGGCGATCACGGTGCCGACGCTGGTCGTCTTCGGCGGCGACTCCCTGGTCACCGATGCCGAGGTGGCCACCCGCAGAATCGTCGAGAGCATTCCGAACGCTGAGACTCAGGTGTATCCCGGCCGGGGACACGGGGTGTTCTACGAGATTCCGCAGCGGGTCGCGGCGCGGATACTCGCCTTCGCCGCCCGTCACGAAGCGTCGAACAGCGCTGTCCCGGAATAGTTCTCCGCCGCGCAGCGTGCACGTCGGGCGGGGCGCGCCGGGTGGCTCACCGCAACGGCGGCTCACTTCGACGGCAGCTCACTTCAACGGCAGCGCGCCCTCCATGCCGCCCACATCGGTGACCTTCCAGTCGGCATTGCGGTCGACGGTGACGTTGTAGGTCACCGTCGTCTGCGCCCCGTCGGGGTTCTGGGCATTGGTGGAGCTGACATTGACGAAGACGTTGACCTTGTATATGCCACCGGATTCCGACACCACCTTGGCCGTGATGGGCATGGCGGTGGAGGTCCACCGCAGCGGCGCGATGATCTCCTGCAGGGCCGGGGCGCTGGCGTCGAACTTGTTGGCCAGCGCGGGTGCCGTGTTGTGCTTGAGCCGCACCACCCAGGCATCGAAGTCGGCGAAGTTCACCGTGGACGCCCCCACGGCGTAGTCGGTGGCCACCTGTTCGGCGCGGTCGGTGGCGGCGGCGACCGCGTCGCGCTCGGCGATGTCGTTGCGCGCCACCAGGAGCAGCACCCCGAACACGGCGGCCACCACCGTGACCACCGCGACCGCCGCGGCCCAGCGCAGCGTGGTCAGCGGAATGGCCACCGAGCGCGGAACCGGTCGCGCCCCGGCGGATTCACGTCCGCGTCGCGGGGTGGTGCGCTTGGTCAGATCGACGGTCATGACGGACTCCTGTCGGTCAGTTGACGGTTATCCGCAGGCGCAGCGTGCCGTCGGGTGTGGTGGCGTGCAGCGCCTGGGCGATGAGGCTGCCGAGATCGAGTTGGCTCACCAGCGGCGGAACCAGCGCCAGCACCGGTTCCAGCAGCGGGATCAGCGGTGTCAGTTCGGGTCCCATCCGGTCGACGCGGACGGTGAGCTCCCGCAGGAAGGGAGCGAGACCGATGGTGTCGGGAGTGTGCACCAGGAAGGATTCGGGCAGATTGCCCGCGCGGATGACGCGGGCGATGGAGTCGGCCACATCGATGACCC
>NZ_JASCXP010000427.1:0-6384 GCF_030010695.1 Nocardia sp. CC201C | reverse complement strand
CTGGTGGCCGCCGCCGAGGCCCTCCACAAGCGCCTCTGACGGGCGATCGGGCGGCCGATGGGATCGCGGGGACCGTCGGCCGCCCCACAGCCGCCACAGCGCCCACAGGCGCCTCTCGGAGATCACGGTTCGCAACGCTCGCCGTACGCCCCTCCACGACCACCGGCCCCGCGCGTCGCGATCGGACCCCGCACCCCGGCGGCCGGATGCGCCGCACCATGTCCGGTCAGCGGTGTGACCTGGCCCATACGCCGTAAAGTACAGTCTCCGCATGGGAGTTAATCAACGCGCCGCGATCGTGATGACCGACCAGGAGATCACCGATTTCCTCGAACGCAGCCGCATCGCCACCCTGGCCACGCTCGGCCCCACGGGCACGCCGCACCTCACCGCCATGTGGTACGGCCTGATCGACGGTCACATCTGGTTCGAGACCAAGGCCAAGTCGCAGAAGGCCGTCAATCTGCGCCGCGATCCGCGCGTCACCGTGCTGGTCGAGGCCGGCGACACCTACGACCAGCTACGCGGTGTGTCCATCGAGGGGCGGGCCGAAATCGTCGATGATCCCGAGGCGCTGTTCCGGGTCGGCGTCAGCGTGTGGGAGCGCTACACCGGCCCCTACAGCGAGGATATGAAGCCGTTCGTGGAGCAGATGCTGAACAAGCGCGTGGCCGTGCGCGTGGTGCCGAAACGGGTGCGCAGCTGGGATCACCGCAAACTCGGCATGCCCGCGATGCCGTTGGGCGGTTCAACCGCGAAAGCCTTGGACTGAGAATCTCGTTCGGCACGCCTCGCGCGAACCCGGCGAGAACAGTGAAAGGCCCCCAACCGAGGTTGGGGGCCTTTCCTTGTAGTCCCGACGGGATTTGAACCCGCGCTACCGCCTTGAGAGGGCGGCGTCCTAGGCCGCTAGACGACGGGACCAGGATTGGTTGCGAGCAACCGAGAGCTCCGGAAAGCTCCGCTGGGGTACCAGGACTCGAACCTAGAATGGCTGAACCAGAATCAGCTGTGTTGCCAATTACACCATACCCCAATGACCTGGGCGTTCGGTCGCTCCCTTGTGGGGCTCTCGACCTCGCTTCCGGCCGAGAAAGAGATTACCAAACGCCACCCGGTCAACTACAAATCGGCTGGTCAGACCCCCTGTTTCCGGTCATTTCGGGCCGCTGGCGACCAGTGCGGCACGCAACCGGGCCATGGCGGTCTCCCGGCCGAGCAGCTCCAGGGACTCGTACAGCGGCGGGCTGATGTGCGACCCGGTGACGGCCACCCGCACGGGCGCGAACGCCTTGCGCGGCTTCAGGCCGAGCCCGTCGATGAGCGCACCCTTGAGCGCCTCCTCGATCGGGGCGGCGGTCCACTCGGAAACTCCGTCCAGTGCGGAAACGGCCGCTTCCAGCACCGGAACGGCGTCGGGGCCGAGATTCTTTTGCGCGGCAGCCTCGTCGACGGTGAACTCGTCGGCCGGGACGAAAAGGAACTTCAATAGATCCCACGCATCGCCGAGCACCACGATCCGGGTCTGCACGAGATCGGCCGCAATGGAGACCAGCTTGTCGTCCACCTCCGCGCCGATATGACCGTGTTCGGTCAGGTAAGCGCGCAGCCGGTGAGCAAAGTCACCCGGTTCCAGCAAACGAATATGTTCGGCGTTGATCGCATCGGCCTTCTTCTGGTCGAAACGCGCCGGATTCGAATTTACTTTCGAGATATCGAACGCCGCCACCATCTCCGCCATGGAGAAGACGTCATGATCATCGGCGATGCTCCAGCCGAGCAGCGCCAGATAATTCAGCAAACCCTCCGGAATGAACCCGCGGTCGCGGTGATGGAAGAGATTCGACTCCGGGTCACGCTTCGACAGCTTCTTGTTCCCCTGCCCCATCACGAAGGGCAGATGGCCGAACTCCGGGGTGAACTCGGCGACCCCGATCCGCCGCAGCGCCGCGTACAGCGCCAACTGCCGCGGCGTGGACGACAGCAGATCCTCGCCGCGCAAGACGTGGGTGATCCGCATCATGGCATCGTCGACCGGGTTCACCAGCGTGTAGAGCGGATCGCCGGTGCCGCGGGTGAGCGCGAAGTCCGGGACCACACCCGCCTTGAAGGTGGTCTCCCCGCGCACCAGATCGGTCCAGGTGAGGTCGTGGTCGGGCATCCGCAGCCGGATGACGGCGGGGCGGCCCTCGGCCTTGTAGGCGGCGATCTGCTCGGCGGTCAGATCGCGGTCGTAGTTGTCGTAGCCCAGTTTCGGGTCGCGACCGGCGGCCCGGTGCCGGGCCTCCACTTCCTCAGGGGTGGAGAAGGATTCGTACGCCTCCCCCGCCTCCAGCAACCGGCGCACCACGTCCACGTGGATGTCCCTCCGCTGCGACTGCCGATACGGGCCGTAGGGCCCGCCGACCTCGGGTCCCTCGTCCCAGGTGAGGCCGAGCCAGCGCAGGGCGTCGAGAATCGCCTGGTAGCTCTCCTCGGAATCACGTGCGGCATCGGTGTCTTCGATGCGGAAAACGAAGGTGCCGCCGGCATGGCGGGCGAAGGCCCAGTTGAACAGGGCGGTGCGGACCAGGCCGACGTGCGGCGTGCCGGTGGGCGACGGGCAGAACCGGACCCGGACGTCGGACCCGGCGGGCGGGGAGTGGGGGTGTGACATCAGCTCTTCTCTCGATCAGCGTTTGGTGGCAACGGGATTGGTGAGGGTGCCGATGCCCTCGACGGTCACGGACACGCTCTGCCCCTCCCGCATCGGCCCCACGCCCTCCGGCGTGCCGGTGAGGATGACATCGCCGGGCAGCAGCGTCATCACGGTGGACACCCACTCGATCAGCTTCGGGATGTCGTGCAGCAGTAGCGAAGTACGGCTGCGCTGCTTCACCTCGCCGTCGAGCTCGGTGACGATCTCCAGATCCGATGGGTCCACCGAGGTTTCGATCCACGGCCCCAGCGGGCAGAAGGTGTCGTAACCCTTGGCCCGGGTCCACTGGCCGTCGTGACGCTGCTGGTCGCGGGCGGTGACGTCATTGGCGACGGTGTAGCCCAGAATCGCCGAGTGGGCCTTGGCGGCCGGGACGTTCTTGAAGGCACCGCCGATGACGATGGCCAATTCACCCTCGTAATCAACCTGAGAAGAGCTGGGCGGCAGGATGATCGGCAGGTTGGGGCCGATCACCGAGGTATTCGGCTTCATGAAGATGACCGGATCGGCCGGGGCCGGGCCGCCCATCTCCTCGGCGTGGGCCGCGTAGTTCTTGCCGATGCAGATCACCTTGCTCGGCAGGATGGGCGCGAGCAGCCGCACGTCGGCCAGCGGCCAGCTGCGGCCGGTGAACGTCGGTGTACCGAACGGGTGTTCGGCGATTTCGCGGGCGACGGTGTCGCCGTCGTCTCCTTCGATGCTGACGAAAGCGACCCCATCGGGGCTGGCAACTCGACCTAGGCGCATGGGTCGCAGTCTATCGACCGGCTTCCACCTGCCCGAACGTGCCCGGCCAAGGGCGGCCACGAACCTCGGACGCCCGGAACACGACGGCCGCGCAGCGGCCGAGCCACCCTCTCCGACACCCGTCGCGGCGGATGTGAAAACGACCGTAACGCAACGCAACTCGACGGAAATCGACAAGGCCGTCGAACCGCCGCGCCGGTGTGAGCAAACAGACAGCTCGCCACTGGAATCGACTTGCGCCACGGGTGTACCGTGAGCGACGATGCCCACAAAGTAAGACACCTATCCTACATATTGAGACGCGAGGTGATGGCCGTGGCCACCGTGACCCAGATCGGCACGTCGAAACGGTGGTCCATGCTCGCGCTCGGCGTCTTCGCACAGGCCGCCAGCGCGGTCTTCGTGCACGGCACCCCGTTCCTGTTGCCCGCCCTGACCGAGCGCGGACTGTCGCTGGCCACGGCCGGTCTGCTGGTGTCCATGCCCACAGTGGGCCTGGTGTGCACGCTGATCGCCTGGGGCTACGTGGTGGACCGCATCGGCGAACACCGGGTGCTGGTGGCCGGACCGGCATTGATGCTGGTCGCGGGCGTGGCAGCGGCCACGGTCACCGATTACGCCGCGCTCGGCGCACTGCTGTTCCTGGGCGGCATGGGCGCTGCCAGCACCAATGGCGCGAGCGGTCGGGTGATCGTGGGCTGGTTCCCGCCCGAGCGCCGCGGCCTGGCCATGGGCATCCGGCAGACGGCCCAGCCGCTGGGGGTGGGCATCGGCGCGCTGAGCATCCCCACCGTCGCTGCGGCGCACGGCTTCTCGACCGCCATCCTGGTTCCGGCCGTGATGGCGGGGCTCGCCGCCATCGGCTGCTTTCTCGGCATCGTCGATCCGCCGCGCCCGGAACCCACGGGCGCGTACGGCCGACCGGCCAATCCGTACCGAGGTGACGCCACCCTGTGGCGCATCCATATCGTCTCGGTGCTGCTGGTCATCCCGCAGGCGTCGCTGTGGACCTTCGCACTGCTGTGGCTGCACCGCGATATCGGCTGGTCACTGCCGGTGGCCGGGGCGGTGGTCACCGCCACCCAGCTGCTGGGCGCGGGTGGCCGCATCGGCGCGGGCATCTGGTCCGACCGGGTCGGCAGCCGCTTGCGACCGCTGCGCACGGTGGCCGTCGCGGCCGTGATCTCCATGGCCGCCCTGGGCGTCACGGCCTGGCTGGAATGGTGGTGGCTGGCGGTCCCGATCATGTTCGCGGCCTCGGTCATCACCGTCTCGGACAATGGCCTCGCCTTCACCGCGGTCGCCGAAATCGCCGGACCGTATTGGAGCGGACGCGGTTTGGGCATCCAGAACACCGGCCAGAACCTGGCCTCGGCGGCCCTGGCCCCCACCTTCGGGGCCCTCATCACCGTCGCGGGCTTCCCCGCCGCCTACCTCCTGGCCGCCGTAATCGCCGTGGCGGCCGTCCCATTGGTGCCCGCCGACCCGAAACCAGGGGCAACACAGTGACTCCCGTGACACCGATACACGGAAGCGACTGATGTGACATACACATCCACGCTGGTGATCCGCCCGCGCGCATCACCCTCGGACAACCGAACGCCCGCGCCGGAAAGGTCTTCCAGCACGGGCGTTTTCGAGGTTGAAGCCACAACACGAAGGGTTGCCGCGATCGGCGGCCGCCGCGGCGCGAGAGCTCAGGCCCGCCGAATCACACCGAGGCGGCGATGCGGTCGCCGACCTCGACGGTAGACGCCGCGCCGGTGCGGGCGGCGAGGTCCTTGGCGACGGCGGCCTCGATACGGGCGGCGGCCTCGGCGTCGCCGAGGTGGGCGAGCAGCAGGGAGACCGAGAGGATGGCGGCGGTGGGGTCGGCCTTGGACCGGCCCGCGATATCGGGGGCGCTGCCGTGCACCGGCTCGAACATGGACGGGTTGGCGCCGGAGGCGTCGATATTGCCGGAGGCGGCCAGGCCGATACCGCCGGAGACGGCGGCGGCCAGGTCGGTGATGATGTCGCCGAACAGGTTGTCGGTGACGATCACGTCGAAGCGGCCCGGATCGGTGACCATGTGGATGGTCGCGGCATCGATGTGCTGGTAGGCCAGTTCGATATCGGGGTACTCGACGGCGACCTCGTTCACGGTGCGCTGCCACAGCGAACCGGCGTAGGTGAGCACGTTGTTCTTGTGCACCAGGGTGAGATGCTGGCGGCGCTGCTTGGCCTTCTCGAAGGCGTAGCGCACCACGCGCTCGATGCCGAAGCGGGTGTTGGTGGAGACCTCGGTGGCCACCTCGTGCGGGGTGTTCACCCGGATCGCGCCGCCGGTACCGGTGTACGGGCCCTCGGTGCCCTCCCGCACGACGACGAAGTCGATCTCCGGGTTGGCCGACAGCGGCGAGGTGACGCCGGGGTAGAGCTTGGACGGGCGCAGGTTCACGTGGTGATCGAGTTCGAACCGGGTGCGCAGCAGCAGTCCGCGCTCGAGCACGCCGCTGGGCACCGACGGGTCGCCGATCGCACCAAGCAGAATCGCGTCGTGCTGCTTCAGCTCGGGCAGCACGGAGTCCGGCAGGATCTCGCCGGTCGCATGGAACCGCTTGGCTCCCAGGTCGTATTCGGTCTTCTCGACACCGGGCACCACCACGTCGAGCACCTTGAGGGCCTCGGCGATGACCTCGGGACCGATACCGTCGCCCGGGATGACAGCGAGTTTCATGAACTTTGCTCCGTTCGGATATGACGCCCGTGAGTTGCGCTCCGCCGCATCGACGGGCGGAGTGATCCACGGGCCACGATAGCGGGTACCCGCTCGCTCACCCGCACCAGGGCAACCGCATCTCAATCAATGGGATGAGGCCGCAGCAGGTGAGGTAGGCAACTTCCCAATCTATGAGATTTCGAGGCCCCGACTGCACCCGGAACGCGGCCCGCCCCCC
>NZ_JASCXP010000426.1:0-6423 GCF_030010695.1 Nocardia sp. CC201C | reverse complement strand
ACCTTGCGGATTGGGGACGTCGGAGGCATGGCGCTCCAGATACTGCAGGTGGTCGAGGGCCTCGACATAGCGTTTGCCCGCGCAGCCGACGGTGGCCGAACGCCATCGGACCACCGCCTCGGCGAGCACCCGATCCACCTCCTCGGCCACGGGGAGCACCGAGGTCATACCGGTGCCGTCGGCGTCGACCGCGCGACGCGCCCGCTCCACATGGTGGGCGGCCTTGCGCGGATGCCCGGCGCGCAGCGCGGCCCGTGCGGCCTTCAGGGGTTCCTCCCAGGCGCGTGGGTGCGGACTCGCGGAGGTAGTGCCGTACCCGCCCCCGGATGTCGAACCGCGGCGGTCGGAGCCGTGACCCGAAGCGTCCCGCGCCGCACCGCCATGCGGGAAACCGTGGACAGAACCGCCCTGTGCCCCGGTGCCGTATCCGGACCTCTGCGCCGAACCGCCTTGTCCCCCACCGTCGTATCCGAACCCCTGCGCCGCACCGCCCTGTCCCCCGGAGCGGTATCCGGATCCTTGCGTCGCACCGTCAGGTGTCTCGGTTGTGTGAGCGGACCCATGCGCCGAACCGTCCGGTTCCGGTCCTCTCCGCGAGGCGCCGTGGGCCGAATCGCCTTGCGCCGCTTCCCGGTGCGATCCGTCGTGGGCCGCGCCACCCGGCCCGACACCCGGTGCGGACGTCCCCCGAGCGTCCGGCACCCCCGTGACGCCCTCCACGGTCGATCCCAGTTCGGTCGCGAGCCCGATGACCACCTGCTGCGCCGTCGTGTGGTCCAGTCCGCCCGCGATGGCCTCGTGCACCAGGAAGTCGTAATCCGCTTCCACCAGTTGGTCTTCCACCAGGATGGCGGCGCGGACCTGGGGGCGCAGTTGGTCGGCGACGTCGGCGGCGATGGCGCGCAGATAGTCGTCGACGGTGTGGCCGCCGGGTTCGAGCAGATCCTGGACGTGTACCAGCAGTTCGTCCAGGACCACGCGGACGCGACCGGGGGGCAGTTCGCGGGTGCGGGCGCGCAGCGCTTCGGCACGCAGCCGGATCTCGGCGGTCTCGTGGGCGCGGGCGTAGTCCAGACCGAGCAGCACGAGCAGGGTCGGAACGGGGTCGCCGGGGAGCAGGCGCTCGTACTCGGTGAGCAGCTGGCGGATCTGCTGACGCCGCTGCGCAGTCACCTCGGTCGTGGGCGGCGCTGCGGCCGTGGGGGTTTCGTCGAGAATCCGGTGTCGGCGCAGCCGGGCGGCGATCTCGTCGGCGTCGAGTCCGCTGAGCTTGCCGATATCCTCGAGGCCGGGGAGCTTCGCGGCGGGAATTCCCCCGTGTCGGTTCACCATTCGTTCGATGGCGGTGTCGAGCATCTCGTAGCGCTCGCCCTCGCGCCGCGCCCGCAGCTGCCGTACCCGATCGGCCTCCACCCGCCGTGCGGCCGCCGACAGCAGGGGGTACGACAGCTCTTCGTGGCCGTCCACCAGCAGCCCGACCAGCACCCGGTACTTCGGATGGTCGCGCTGCTTCTGCCAGAAGCCCCACACCTGCTCGATCCGCGCTTCCACCTCGGTGTCGGTGAGCGTGGTCGCCTCGTCGAGCGGAATGTCGTAGAGCTCGAAGGCATCCGAATGCTCGAGGCCGCCGCGGCGCTCCACGGCGGCGAGCACGCGTTTGCGATAGTCGTTGGGGCTGAAGGGCTGCATCTGTTCTCGCCTAGGCGGGGCGGCGGCGGGTGCGCTGCAACTGGTCCAGTTCGCGTGCCACATCCGCCTGCGACAGGGTCGCGCCGGTCTGCACCGACAGGGTCAGCGGCATGCGCGCCTCCACGTGATAGGCGGTGACGTGCAAGACCCCGTCGAACCCCATCTCGAAGGTGACCTGCACTTCGCTGCCCGCCGAATAGCCGGGCGGAATATTGCGAATATGACCCTCCACCAAGACTTTCGCATCCTCGGGCCGCATGGAGGCGGCCTGGCCCTGCTGTTCGACGATGGTGAGTTCGATCTGATCCTGATCGGCGCGCACGGTGCCGTAGGAGCGGCGCACCCGAATGGGCAGGGTCTGATTGCGGTGCACCAGCCAGCTGGCGGCCAGGCCGCTGTAGGGGTCCAGCGCCAGCACGCCGAATCCGCGCGACACCACGGTGTCGACCCGGATCTCGAGCATGCGCCGCACCAGGCCCACCGGTTGTCCGAAGGAATCGGCCACCCGCGCGATGGACTGCTCCAGATCGGCCGGGGACGCCTCGCGCAGTTCCGCGCCGTCGCGCAGCCGCCCGCGAGTCACCAGGTCGGCGACCACCAGGCGTTCCATCTCCAGCTTCTCGCCGTAGAGTGCCGCGCCGCGCGCCACCGACAGGTCCGGGTCGCGCAGTTCGCCCACCAGGCCCAGTTCACGCTGCAATTCCCGCGCCACCATGGGCATGCGGGAGGAGCCGCCGACCAGCAGCACCCGGTCCACGGCGTGCACACCGCGCTGCCCGGCCGCGGCCAGGCACGCCTTGGTGAGGTCGAGGGTGCGGCGCATGAGCGAGGCGGTCATGGCCTCCATCTCGGCGCGGGTGAGCGTGACGACCGCGCGGACCCCGTCGTGGGCGACCACCACCTCGGTGCTCTCGGCCTCGCTCAGTTCGTGTTTGGCGCGTTCGGCGGCCAGCACCAGCATCTGCGATCCGGCCGAATCGTCCAGCGGATCCTCGGCCTCCGGATGCTCCGCGCAGAACCGCTGCGACAGGTGCAGTGCGATGCGCTCGTCCCAATCCGCACCGCCCAGCTGATGGTCGCCCTCCACCGCGAGCACGGAGATGCGCCGGTCGGCCAGTTCGATGACGGTGGCGTCGAAGGTGCCACCGCCGAGGTCGTAGACGAGGACGGTTTCGCGGGTGTCGCCCTTGCCGACATCGAGGCTGCCGTCGAGCCGCCCGAAACCGTAGGACAGCGCGGCCGCGATGGGTTCGGAGAGCACGCCGGCCACGTCGAATCCGGCGTAACTTCCGGCCTGCATGGTGGCACGGCGTTCCTCGTCGCCGAAGTACGCGGGCACGGTGACGACCACCCGCTGCACCGGCTGCGCCCCCGCGAATTCCGCGTCGGCCGCGAGGCTCTTGAGGATCAGCGAGGACACCGCGGGCGCCGACCACGCCTGCCCGTGCGCCATGAACCGCCAGTCCGCATCGCCCATCCGGCGCTTCACCAGGGCGCACACGTGCTCCGGATCCAGTCGGGCCTGCCGTCGCGCGCCCTCGCCGACCACGTGGTCGTTCGCGGAGGCGAACAGGACCACCGAGGGGACCGTCGGTTCACCGTTCAACCCAACCAGAACCTCTGGGCGACCATCCGCGTCGATACGTGCGATAGCGGAATTCGTCGTGCCCAGGTCTATGCCGAAGACCCCCATGGCTGGCGATCGTAGCAGCCGAAATCCGACGGCGGCGATACAGTTTGCCGGTGACCGAATCCGCCGCAGCCGCCGGGCAATCCGAGACCGACGCGACGACCGATACCGAACCCGGACCGGATGTGTCCGCGCCGGTGACCGACCACCTCACCGAGCGGGTGCTCGAGCGCGTGGACGATCTCGCCCGGGTGATCGCCCGGCAGGCGGGCACCATCGAGCGGTTGGCCGACGAGGCCAAGATCCGAGCCCAGCGGGAGCGGGCCGGGGCGGATCTGCCGCTGGTGGTGGAGCTGTTCGCGCTCTACGGCGACGCTCGGACGCTCGCGGACACGGCGGGATCCGAGACCGAGCGGGCCGCGTTCGAGACCTTCGCGGGGCGGGTGGAGCGTCTGCTCACCGGGCGCGGTGGGCGACTCGTGGAACCGGAGCCCGGAGCGGCGTTCGACGCGCTGACCATGGAGGCCGCCGAGGTGACGGCCACCGAAGATCCGGCGGCGGACCGCACCGTCGATGCGGTGGTGGCGCCGGGGCTGCTGGTGGCGGAGCGGTCGGTGCGTCCGGCACGGGTGGTGGTGCGGCGGCACCGCTCCGCAGCCGCGCCGCAAAACTAGAACAGGTTGCAATTTTGCGCCGAGGTGCTTACCCTCGGCTCATGGCGCACACTCGAAGCCAGACCTATCGGTCCATCGATGTGGGGCAGCCGATGACCCGCTATGCGCGCGGATGGCACTGCCTCGGACTGGCGGAGACCTTCCGCGACGGTCAACCCCACGCGATCCAGGCGTTCGGCGGGAAGCTCGTCGTCTGGGCGGACAGCAAGGGTGAGCTGCACGTGCTGGACGGCTACTGCCGCCATATGGGCGCGGACCTCTCCTACGGCAGCGTCAAGGGCGACGATATCGCCTGCCCGTTCCACGACTGGCGCTGGCGCGGCGACGGACGCTGTGCCGCAATCCCTTACGCGCGCCGGGTACCGCCGCTGGCGCGCACGCGGTCGTGGACCACCTGCGAGGAGAACGGGCAACTGTTCGTGTGGAACGGCCCGGAGGGCAATCCCCCGCCGCCCGAGGTCACCATTCCCCACATCGAGGGCATCGAGACCGACCTGTGGAGCGACTGGAGTTGGAACTCCATGCTCATCGAGGGCTCGCACTGCCGCGAGATCGTGGACAACAACGTGGATATGGCGCACTTCTTCTATATCCACTTCGCGTATCCGGTGTACTTCAAGAACGTCTTCGAAGGACATGTGGCGACGCAGTATCTGCGGTCGAAGGGTCGGCCCGACATGGCCACCGGATCGAACTATTCGCAGATGGCGCTCTTGCGTTCGGAGGCTTCGTATTACGGGCCGTCATACATGATCAACTACCTGCACAACGACTTCGAGGACTACACCGTCGAAGCGGTGCTGATCAACTGCCATTATCCGGTGACCCAGGACTCATTCGTCCTCCAGTACGGGGTGAGCGTGCAGCGGATTCCCGGACTGCCGCCCGAGAAGGCCGACAAGCTGGCCAAGGCGTTCGCCAAGAGCTTCGGCGTCGGCTTCCTCCAGGACGTGGAGATCTGGAAACACAAGACCCGCATCGACAATCCGCTGCTCACCCAGGAGGACGGGCCGGTGTACCAGCACCGCCGCTGGTACGAGCAGTTCTACGTGGACGTCGCCGATGTGACGCCGGAGATGACGCAGCGCTTCGAATTCGAGGTCGACACCACGCACGCCAACCGGGCCTGGCAGGCCGAAGTGGCGGCCAACCTGGAACAGCGGGATTAGGCGAGGCGGCGCGGCAGCTCGGCGCCCGTGCGCGCCCATTGTCCCGACAGCGTCCGCCACGACACCGTGATCAGGCGCAGCACCATGAAAGCGACCAGGCCCCACCAGATTCCGGCGATCCCCCAGTCGTAGGCGAGCGAGAGCCAGATGACCGGCAGGAAGCCGAGCAGGGCCGAACCGAGGGTGGCATTGCGCAGGAAGGCGGCGTCACCCGCGCCGAGCAGCACGCCGTCCAAAGCGAAGACGACGCCCGCGATGGGGATGATGGCGACGAAGAACCACCACACCACGTGGGTGCGGTCCAGCACTCCGGCGTCGTCGGTGAACAGCAGCGGAATCACGGTGTGCCCCAAGGCGAAAACCACCGCCAGCGCCACCGCGAAGATCGTGGACCAGCCGGTGATCCGGCGCGCGAGTCCCTGTGCGCCCCGGACGTTGTTCGCGCCCAGCGCCGCACCCACCAGCGTCTGCGCCGCGATGGCCAGCGAATCCAGGGTCAGGGCCAGGAAATTCCACAGTTGCAGGACCAGTTGGTGGGCGGCCACCGAGGCCGCGCCGAAGCGGGCCGCCACCGCCGCCGCGGAGACGAAACAGGCTTGGAAGGCCAGGCTGCGGGCAATGAGGTCGCGGCCCAGCACCAGTTGCGCCTTCATGATGTCGGGTCGCGGAGCCAGCGGCACCCGGGCGCGGAACAGCGCGCGCACGAACAGCCCGCCGGTCACACACTGCCCGATGAGATTGGCGACAGCCGAACCCGCCAGCTCCAGGCGCGGCGCGCCCAGCAGCCCGTGCACCAGCACCGGGCACACCACGGCCGACAGCGCCAGTCCCGCAACCACATACAGCAGCGGACGCCGCGTCTGCTGCACGCCGCGCATCCACCCGTTCCCGGCCATCGACAGCAGAATCAGCGGCACCCCGAACAGGGCGATGCGCAACCACGGCAGCGCCTCGTCGGCGATCTCGGAACCACCCGCGATGGCCCGGGTCACCGGCCCCGCCAACGTCTGCACGACAACGACGATCGCCAGCCCCACCCCGACCGCTATCCAACTCGCCTGCACCCCCACCCCCCCCGCCCCCCGCGGCAACCCCGCCCCCGGCCGCCGCCCCCCCCCCGCCCGGGGGGGCGGCGGGCCCCCGGCCGGGGGGGGTTGGCAGGGAGAGCCCGGGGGGTGGGTCCGGGGGGGGCCCCCCCCGGGGGGGGGGGGTGGGGGGGGGGGGGGGGGGGGGGGGGTGGGGGGGGCGGGGGGGGGGGGGG
>NZ_JASCXP010000425.1:0-6444 GCF_030010695.1 Nocardia sp. CC201C | reverse complement strand
GGCGAATGGTCTCGCCGTTGAGCATGGGGTTCTCCACGATGTGGCGCACCAGGGCGGCGAATTCGGTGGGGTTGCCCAGCCGCGAGGGGTGCGGCACCTGTGCCTCCAGCGAGGCGATGGCCTCATCGGAGAGCGTCGCGAACAGCGGCGTGCGGAACAGGCCGGGCGCGATGGTGTTCACGCGGATCTTGTAGCCCGACAGGTCGCGCGCGATCGGCAGGGTCATGCCGACGATTCCACCCTTGGAGGCCGAGTAGGCGGCTTGACCGATCTGGCCGTCGTAGGCGGCCACCGAGGCGGTGTTGACGATGACGCCCCGTTCGCCCTCGGCCTCCTCGGTGGCGGCCATGCGCTCGGCCGCCAGGCGGATCACATTGAACGACCCGATCAGGTTGACGTTGACCACCTTGGTGAAGGCGTCGAGCGGGAACGCGCCCTTCTTGCTCACCGTGCGGATGGCATTGCCGATTCCCGCGCAGTTCACCGCGATTCGCAGCGTGCCGAGTCCGGCGGCGGCATCCAGCGCGGCGGTGACGTCCGCTTCGCTGGTCACATCGCCCGGTGCGAAGGTCGCGCGCTCGCCGAGTTCCTCGGCCACGGCCTTGCCGTCGGACGACGGAAGATCGAGGATGACGACCGAGGCTCCGGCGCCGTGCAGCTCACGCACGGTGGCCAGGCCGAGTCCGGAAGCGCCGCCGGTCACCACCGCGACGGTATCTGCTGTCTTCACAAAACCTCCTGTTACTAGGTCTTGTTAATGTAGATTCTCGGCTTCTGGTGTGGAAGGGGGGTACCCCACAACCCCTTTCACGGCGGTGGTTACCGGTGAGTATCAAACCGAGGGTGAAGCATGGTACCGGTCGGTTCACGAGATCCGTCGAATTTCTGGGGGTGATTTCCGGCGCGTCGGGAGGTGGGAATCCGCCTGATACGAGAGAATTTCCAGTCGGGACCGTGCCCGAGGACGGTGCGCCCCGCCGCGACCACACCGAAGCTTCACCGACCGCCGAGAGGGTACGACGATGCCGCACGACGCGCCTCGCTCCGCGGAAATGTTGAAGTCGTACAAAAAGATGTCGCGCTGGTATCCGGCACTGCCCCCCGAGGACGGGGCCGGCGCTGAGGACGCGCACGTCGCACCGGTATTCGGCGACGACGGCGGAACGGGCGGATTCCCGCACTACATCCGCGACGACGATGTGGAGGTCGTACCCCCCGTCGACGAGTCACTGTTCCGGCGCAGCCACTACACCGGGCGCTGGTCGGACTGGGTGACCGATCGCGCTCCGGCCTTCCGGCCACGCGAACGTCCGGCCGATCTACTGCCCTTCCCGGCCGACCTGGACGGCGGGCGCGGCGACAGCGGGGACGGGGAATTGGACGACGCGGCGCTATCGCGGGCGGCGTCGGACCCCGCCGCCGCGCGTGGCGCGAAAGCCGCTGCCGCGTCGGCGAAGTTCCGGCGTCGCCGCCTCGTCGCCCTGGCCGCCGTCCTGATAGCCGTTCTGTTGCTGACCCTCGCGGGCGGCGTTGCGCTCTATGTGCTCCATTCCCGTGGCGCCACAGCGCAATCCGTGGGCACCATGGTTGTCGGCGGTCGCACCACCACGCCGGTGATCCCGGCGGGATAAGAGGGAGCACGGACATGGATCAGGACTGGAGCCGCTGGCTCGACGAGACCCCCGAGGAGGGTGAGCCGTCGGGTCGGCCCGCGCGCGCTCCGGTGGTACGCCTGCGCAAGCGGCGCGAACACTCCGGCGACGGCGAACCCGACCCGCGCCCGATCCTGGTGGTCGGCGGCTGCGGCGGGGCCGGAACCACCACCACCGCACTCGGGCTGGCCGGGGAGTTGAGTTCGGCCGGAGCGCAGGCGGCGGCCGTGGACGCCACCTCGGCCGGAAGCGATCTGGCCCTGCGGGGCGCGGACGAACACCTGAGCCCGATCAGTCTGCAGGCGTGGCTGTACGGCCGCGGGGACGGTGAACCCGCGCCGCTGAAGGAATGCCTGTCGCGCGCCACCTCCGGTATCGGACTGCTCTGGCGCGACGCCGCCCCGCTGCGACGCCGCGCCACCTACCTGACCGTGGCGCGCGGCATCCACGACTCCGGCTACACCGGGGTGTACGACGGCGGCAATCCCATTGCCAGCCGCCATCTGCGACCGTTGCTCGAGGACGCCGATATCGCGCTGGTGCTCGCCATTCCGGCGCGCGCCGACGCCGCCAACCGGCTGCGCCTGACCCTGGAGTGGCTCGACGACAACTTCAGCGGACAGGGCGAGGGGCAGGGCGACGGCATCGTCGGCGACACCGTGGTGGCCGTCTCCCATCAGCTGCCCCATGGTGACTCGCGGGTCGCTGATCATTTGCGGGAACATCTCACCGGCTGGGTGCGGGATATCCGTGAGATTCCCTACGATCCGCACCTCGCGCGGGGTGAACTGGTGCGGCACAGCGACCTCGCGCCGGAGACACGCCGTGCGTATCGCCGCCTGCTTGCTGGAGTGGCATCATGACCGCAGCCATGAAGGAACGCCGATCCCAACCCGCCATGGCGGCAGGTGTCGTGCCGCCGCCCGAACCACTTCGCGCACCCATCTGGGACCGACCGGTCCCCGGCGCCGGACGTGCTCCGCTGGTCTGGCTGCTGGGTGTGCACGGCGGGGCGGGCGCGTCCACGCTCGCGCATGTGCTCGCGCCCGCGGCGGATTCGCATCGCCGCTGGCCCGGAGGTTTCGACCGCGAATCACCGTTCGTCGTACTCGTCGCCCGCGAAACGATCTCCGGCCTGAGCCGCGCCCACGACCTGCTGCGCCAGCACCTCGCGGACCTCGCCGGTCCCTGTGAGGTGCTCGGCCTGGTGACCGTGGCGGCGCGCCCGGGCCGCATTCCCGCGGAGATCCGGCGCTACCGCGATCTGGTGGGTTCGCTGGCCGGTCAGGTGTGGCAGGTGCCGTGGCACGAGGAGTGGACGCTGGTCGAAGCCGACCAGTTGCCGGTCTGGTCGCCCGGTGACCCCCTGCCGCAGCAGCGGAAGCGCAAATCCGATCCGCTGCACGAGGTTCCGCTCGATATCCGCGAGCTCGGTGCGGGCATCGTGGCGGCGGTCCGGGAGGCCCTCGCCGAACCGGACCCGGAATCGGACGACGACGACTAGACCCGGGAGAGCGATATGCGCCGAACACTCGATCTTTCGCCCCGACCGGGGTCATGGGATGCTGTAACCCGCAGCGTCCCTTCGCATTTGGATAAGACCATCGGGTCGGTCGCTGCCGGGGCCGCGCGGGCCACGGTACGCGACAGTGTGATCGACGATGTGCTAGTGGAGAAGGACAGATCATGAGCATGCTCCTCGCCGTGCACGACGCGTACGGTGCCGTCCTCGCGCAGGTCGGGAATCCGACCCCGGAGGCCCCGCCCGCGTCGGACAAACTATTGAAACTTGTTCGGTATTTCACCTGGTTCGTGCTGTTGTCCGGAATCCTCGGAATCACCTACGCGGGCGGCAAGTTCGCGTGGGAGAAGTGGACAGGAGGCGGTTTGGAATCCCCGAAGATGGTGGCTGGCGCCATGATCGGCGGCATCATCGCCACCAGTGCCGGCACGATCATGAATGCGGCGATCGGCTGATGTCCGCCTCCGCGGTGGTCACCGTGCTGGCCTACAAGCAGATGCCGGCGGATGTGATCCGGCCGATCATGCAGCTGATCGACTGGCTGCTGTGGTGCGTACTGCTGTTCTGCATGGCGTGGATGATCCTGTCCGCGGGCAAGCTGTGGTACGCGTTCCGCGGCGACATGGCCGCCAACGAGGCGACGCACGGGGTGGTGATGAGTCTGATCGGCGCCATCATGGCGAGTTCGGCCAGCGGCATCGCCCTCGCGTTGCTGCCAACGTAGGGACGCAACGGATTCCGATGGCTCCCACCCTCGCCCCCGCCCGCCTGCGCCGTGCCGTCGGCGTTCTCGGCGTCGCCGTGCTGGCCACCGCCGGCTGCGACGGCGAGGTGGCGGACCCGTCCGCGCCCTCCGGGGTGCGCTGGCAGGTGTACCAGGGGGTGTCGCTGCCGCACACCGACCAGGGTCCGAGCAGCGACTCCGGGGGCGCCGCAACGGGTTTCGAACGATCCCGAGCCGGTGCCGCCGTCGCGGCGATCACCCACACCATCCGATTGCTGGTGGCCACCGACACGCAGTGGCCGACCGTGCTCGACGCCGCGGCGGTACCCGGCCCGGCCCGGGACGGCTGGGCGGTCACCAGAACACAACTGTCCATCGCCGGGCCCGCCGCACCGGAGTACGCGCCGCGGCTGCTCGGCTTCCGCATCACCGGCTACACCGAGGACAGATCCACCGTCGATGTCTACACCGAATACGCCGACAGCTCCCGGGCGGTGAACCACACCACCGTGGAATGGTTCCGAGACGATTGGCGGCTGCGGCTGCCAGAGCCCGACTCGACCGCCCCGACGGTCGAGGCCATCGATGAATTGCCCACCGACATAGTGACCGTGGAGGCACCGAAATGAGCGAGAAGGAGCCGTCCGAGCGCGGCGGCGTCTCGTTCGGTGTCATCGCGTCCGCGGCCCTGCTCGCCCTGATCCTGATCGCGGGCGTGGTCATGTGGGTGGGCCGCGACGACGACCCCGGCGAGCCCGCGGCGACGGGCGACGCACCCCCGGCCGTGGCGGGCGACACCGGGGCCACCGGATTCGCTCAGCCGGAGGTCGACATCTTCGGACGGCGCGTGGACGTGCCGAACAATCCGGCGGGGCAACCGCTGACGCAGGACGCCTCCGCCCAGCGGGAGCCCTCCGATCCGGACTGGCTGACCGCCGCGCCGCGCGGCACCACCGGACCGGGCGGCTGGCAGCGGGTATTCGGGGCGTCGGTGCCCTTCTCCACCTCCGACGGCCCGACCCGCCTGGAAGACGGTCTGGCCGTGGGGTATTCGCACACACCGCAGGGTGCGGTGCTGGCGGCGGCGCAGATCACCTATCGGCTCAACGCTCGCCCCGCCGACCGCGCCCTGTACGTGCGCCAGGTGCGGGTGTCGGCCCAGCAGGTCGCCGCCTACGACCAGGCGCTGGCCGACGAACGGCTGCCGAAACAGCAGCCGGAGAAGGTGACCCGCTACCTGGTGGCGCCGGATGCCTTCCAGGTGGAGAACTATGCCGACGACATGGCGATCGTGCGGCTGGCGGCGCGCGGTCCCGTGGTGGACGGCAGACAGCTGTGGGCGGCGGTACGCCTGATCATGGTGTGGGACGCGGGGGACTGGCGGCTCAAACCGGCGACGGCGCGCGGCTCGCAGACCGAATACGTGGATTCGCTTGCGGGGTGGACGAAATGGTGAATGACCTGGCAGCAGATCAGGAGAGGTGGATCACATGCTGAGGCGCATCGTCACGATCCTCGCGGTCGTGTTCACCGTCATGGTCGCGACTCCGACGGTATCGCACGCTCAGTACGGTTTCGACCAGGCCTGCAACGAATTACACGACTCCCTCGACGGCCTCGGCATCCCTGGCATCTCCCTCGGTGATGCCGCGTCGGCGGCCTGCAAGGCCGGCAATGTGGCCACGCACCCGGGCGACGCCGCCGCGGCCGTCCGGGACAAGGCGTGGGACTCCACCTTCGGCAAGGTGGTGGACTCGCTCATGAACGGTTTGGGCGAAGCGTTGATCCTGGCGTTGACCTTCTGGATGAAGGTGCCCAACGAACGGGTCTCGGACTCCGGGGCGCTGTTCACGAAGATCAACGACTACACCTATCAGGCCCAGATACTCCTGCTCATGGTGTCGGTGATCATCTCCGGGGCCAGACTCGCGGAAGCCAAACGCGGGGCGGCCATGAGCGAGGCCGCCGAATCCTTCCGCATGTTCGCGCGCGTGATCTTCAGCTCCTGGATGCTGGGGGCGGTGATCGTCGCGGGCACCCAGGCATCGGATCGCTTCTCCGAGTGGGTGATCAACGACGCCACCGACGGCAATGCCCAGAACCTCGCCGAACTCATGGTGAAAACCGCCAAGCTGCAAGCGTTCTCGCCGGGCCTGGTGCTGATCATCGCCATCGTCGGCCTGCTCGGCGCGCTGGCGCAGATCGTGCTCGCCATCGTGCGGCAGGGGTTGCTGGTGGTGGCGGCGGGCGTGCTGCCGCTGGCCGCGGCCTCCTCTGGGACCAATACCGGAAAACAGGCGTATCCACGCCTGATCGCGTGGATCATCGCCTTCATGCTCTACAAACCGGTGGCGGCGATCGTCTACATGATCGCCTTCACCACCGCCGGGCACGTGGACGAACTCACCACCACCGCGGGTCTGCCGGACGCCGACCAGGCGCAGCGCATGCTGGTCGCCATCGTGCTGCTGTGCAGTGCCGCGTTCGTGCTGCCGGTGCTCATGCGCCTGGTGACCCCGGCGGTGTCCATCGTCGGCAGCGGCGGT
>NZ_JASCXP010000424.1:0-6466 GCF_030010695.1 Nocardia sp. CC201C | reverse complement strand
CTGTTCGCCCTTGTTCTCGCTCGCCCCGGGCAGCCCCGCCCGGTCGAGCGCCTGCTGCTCGGTGTTCACCGTGAGCACGCCATTGGTGACCGGGGTGCTCTCGTCCAGCGACACCCGGGTGAGCCCGGCGGTCACCGCATCGCACACGTACTCGAAATGCGGTGTCTCCCCACGGATCACGACCCCGAGCGCGACCACCGCGTCATGCGAGCGGGCCAGCGCCTGCGCCACCACCGGCAGTTCCATCGCGCCCGCGCAGCGCACCACGGTGATCTCGGCGGTCCCGGCCTCGCGCGCGGTCCGCTCCGCGTTGGCGACCAGGGCGTCGCAGATCTCGGTGTGCCAGCGCGACGCGACGATGGCCAGCTTCAGGTCCTTGGCGTCCGAGAGCTCGAACGTCGGAACCCCGCCTCCACTCAACGGTTCTCCACCTCTTCTCGTCGAAGCTTCTTGTCGAAGCCGCTGTATCGAAAGGTCGCGCCTACTGCGCGGTTTCGCCGAGATCCAGATCGTCCAGGCCGATCAGGTCGTGGCCCATGCGGTCGCGCTTGGTGCGCAGATACCGCAGATTGTGCTGATTCGCGCGCACCGGCATGGCCACCCGCTCGGTGATGGACAGACCGTACCCCTCCAACCCGGCGCGCTTGGTCGGATTGTTGGTCAGCAGTCGCATGGAGCTGATGCCGAGGTCGGCGAGGATCTGCGCGCCGGTGCCGTAGTCGCGGGCGTCGGCGGGTAGGCCCTGGTCCAGATTGGCGTCAACGGTGTCGAGCTGCTTCTCGTCCTGGATCTGATACGCCTGCAGCTTGTGCATGAGGCCGATGCCGCGGCCCTCGTGCCCGCGCATGTACAGCACCACGCCGCGGCCCTCCTCGGCCACGATCCCGAGGGCGGCGTGGAGCTGCGGACCGCAGTCACAGCGCAGCGAGCCGAACACGTCGCCGGTGAGGCATTCGGAGTGCACGCGCACCAGCACGTCCTCCCCCAGCCCGTTCGCACCCGGGATATCGCCCATGACCAGCGCGACGTGTTCGGTGTTGTCGTATTCGCTCTTGTACCCGATGGCGCGGAAATCACCGAACTCGGTGGGAATGCGGGCCTCGGCCACGCGCTCCACATGCTTCTCGTGGCGGCGCCGCCAGGCGATCATGTCGGCGATGGAGATGAGCGCGAGGTCGTGCTCGTCGGCGAAGATGCGCAGTTCCTCGGTGCGGGCCATATCGCCCTCATTCTTCTGCGAGACGATCTCGCAGATGACGCCGGCGGGGCTCAGCCCGGCCATGCGCGACAGATCCACGGCGGCCTCGGTGTGGCCGGGGCGGCGCAGTACGCCACCGTCCTTGGCGCGCAGGGGGACCACGTGTCCGGGGCGGGTGAGGTCCTCGGCCCTGGCCTGCGGATCGGCCAGCACCCGCATGGTGGTGGCGCGGTCGGCGGCCGAGATGCCGGTGCTGATGCCCTCGCGCGCGTCCACGGACACGGTGTAGGCGGTGCCGTGCTTGTCCTGGTTGACCGCGTACATGGGCGGCAGGCCCAGGCGGTCGCAGTCCTCGCCGGTGAGGGGGACGCAGATGTAACCGGAGGTGTAGCGGATCATGAAGGCCACGAGTTCGGGGGTGGCCTTCTCCGCGGCGAAAATGAGGTCGCCCTCGTTCTCCCGGCCCTCGTCGTCGACGACGACAACCGCCTTACCGGCGGCGATATCGGCGACTGCGCGCTCGATGGTGTCGAACCTGGTCACGTCTGCTGTGCTCCATCTCGAATTAGGTGCCTCATTACAGTAAGGCAGCGGCTGTGTCCGATTTGCGCCGCCTCTCGATCAGCGGCACGCCGCGCTCAGCCGCGCGCGATGAGACGTTCGACGTACTTGGCGATGATGTCGACCTCGAGGTTCACGGTGGTGCCGACGGGGGCGGTGCCGAGGGTGGTGAGTTCGCGGGTGGTCGGGATCAGCGAGACTTCGAACCAGTCGGTATTGCCATCGGCGGCGGGGGCGGCGGCGACACCGAGGGCCGACACCGTCAGCGAGATACCGTCCACGGTGATGGAACCCTTCTCCACCACGTAGCGAGCCAGGCTGTCGGGCAGCGAGATTCGCACCACCTCCCAGTTCTGCTGGGGATCGCGGGAGACGACGGTGCCGGTGCCGTCCACATGGCCCTGCACGATATGTCCACCCAGGCGGCTGTCGACCGCGGCGGCCCGCTCCAGGTTCACCCGCGAGCCCACGGTCAGACCGCCGATACTGGACCGGTTCAGCGTCTCCCCCATGACGTCCACGGTGAAGGTGTCACCCTCGACGACCTTGTCGACGACCGTGAGGCAGACACCGTTGACCGCGATCGAATCGCCGTGTCCGGCATCGGAGGTCACCACCGGACCGCGCACCGTGATGCGGGAGGCGTCGCCGCGCTCCTCGACGGCCACGATCTCGCCGAGTTCCTCGACGATGCCTGTGAACATGCCCTTCACTCTCCTCTTGGCCCGATGCCCGCGTGCCGGGTCATCCGCTTGCGCCAACAGCCCGGGCCACCGGGGGATTCCCGGCGGTGGGATGTACCCACTCAGGGTAACGACGCGGAGTCGTAGTCGACACGCGGCCTTGTTCACAGGAGCGTTCGATACCGAAGGTCAGCGACATGACGCGAAATCGGACTGGTCGAGATCGAATTGTCCGAATTACCCAGGCTTTTCCAATTGAAATGCCAGAATTTCCCGTCTTCTCGAATTATCCACCACAACGCAAACGGAAATTTCTACCCAGTTCGCAACTCGCTTACACCAAAATCTTGCGGAGAGAGGAAAATGGTCGCAAGATTGTTATGTAGCTGATCCCCATACTAGACCGAAGGAAGGTTGGACCCCGAGCGGGTCGGATCCAGGTGGACAACAACACATTTGGGAGTGCGGCGTGACCACGTTTCTCGATTCGACACTCGAAGCCCGCTGCGTTCGTTACCGCCGCGAGTTTCACCTGCCGTCATCGATCGATCCCACGTCACGACACATCCTGCTCGAGATAGGCAATCGGTACGGGGCCGTCACCATGCCCGCCGAACTCGGCGAGCGCGTCCAGCGGCGACTGGAGCAGGCGGAACTCGCCGGCCCCGTCGTACACCACCCCCGCGCCCGACGCTGGACCTTCATCACCGGTCCCGCCCGGCCGGAATCGATCACCCCCGCGGTATCGGCGACGCTGTTCCGCATGTACGCCACCGTCGCGTGCGCGGGCGCACAGGTCGTACTCCCGTCCGCCGACGACGAACGGACGGGATATCGCACCTGGGTGCGAGCGCCCGGGACCGCGCGCACGGTCCCGCCGCTGGAATCGGTGCTCGAGGCGCTGCTCGGGCGCTGACCCGGTATCGCTATTCGGCCGACGCCTCGACCGCGACGACTTTCTGCCGCAGTTTCTCGACGGTCTCGGCCGGATCGGCGGTGCCGTACACCGCCGACCCCGCGACGAAGCAATCCACACCCGCCTCGGCGGCCTGTTCGATGGTGTCCATATTGATGCCGCCGTCGATCTCCACCACCAGACGCAGTTCGCCCGCGTCCACCAGATCACGGACGACGCGCGCCTTGTCCAAGACGTGCGGAATGAACGACTGGCCGCCGAAACCAGGTTCGACACTCATGACGAGCAGCGTGTCGAATTCCTTCAGCACCTCGAGGTAGGGCTCGATCGGGGTGTTCGGCTTCACCGACAGTCCCGCCTTGGCCCCCGCCGCGCGGATATCGCGCGCCACCGCGACCGGATTGTCGGTGGTCTCGGCGTGGAAGGTGACGTTGTAGGCGCCGGCCTCCGCGTACCCCGGCGCCCACCGCTCCGGATTCTCGATCATGAGGTGGCAGTCCACGGGAATGTCGGTCACCTTCAGAATGCTCTGCACCACCGGCAGACCCAGGGTCAGATTGGGCACGAAGTGGTTGTCCATCACATCGACATGCACCCAGTCCGAGCCTTCGATGGCCTTCAGCTCGGCGGCGAGATTCGCGAAATCGGCGGACAGGATGGAGGGGGCGATCATCGGCGGGGGCCGATGGAAGGAAGTGGAGGAGGTGCACACAGGGCGCAGTCTATCGGCCCGGCCCCGACCGCCCCGGCACGCCCGAACAGGGCATTGCGCTGATTGCCGCGCGACGGAATGGGTAGCCTAGTGCAGGTGATCAATATTTCGGCGGAACAAGGGCTGCGCGCGACCCCGGTCGAGATCGGCGTCGCCGCATCGGTCTCCCAGTTGCCCATCGTGCGCGGACTCGCCGAAACACTGGTGCTGCTCAGTGATTTCACCCTGGATGAGGTCGCCGACATCCGGCTGGCCGTGGACGAGGCGGCCTCCACCCTCATCGCGCTCGCCAAACCCGACTCCACCCTGCGCTGCCGGTTCACCGTCGGCGACACCGATCTGGTGGTGGCGGTCGACGGCGTGGCGGAGAAGCAGGGTATGCCGGACGAGAGCGGCTTCGGCTGGCATGTGCTGCGCACCCTGTCGGATTCGGTGACCGCGACGCAGGGCGAGTTCGATCCGGCGCTCGCCGGATACCCGACCACCGTGGAGTTCCGGCGGGTCCGGGGGAAGGCGTAGTGGTCGGCGAGGACACCGTGTTCGAATCCCAGGAATCTCCGCAACCCGAGCCCACCGAGGAGCGGGTCGGCGACGGCAACGAGAACAGCGACAGCACCGAGAACGAGGAAACCGCCGAGGATCTCGATGCCGGCGAGGCGGAGGAGGTCGCGCGCAGCGTCTCCGGCTACGACGACGTCTCGGCGCTGTTCGAGGCGATGGCGGCGGCACCCGAGAAGTCCACGCGGCGCGCCGACCTGCGGGCCGAACTCATCAACCGCTGCATCCCGCTGGCCGACCACATCGCCCGCAAATTCAGCGGGCGCGGTGAGCCGTTCGACGATCTCACCCAGGTGGCGCGGGTCGGCCTGGTGCACGCGGTGGACCGATTCGACATCACCCGCGGCTCCAACTTCCTGTCCTTCGCGGTGCCGACCATCATGGGCGAGGTGCGTCGCTATTTCCGCGACAACACCTGGGCCATGCGGGTTCCGCGCCGGATCAAGGAAACCCATCTGCGTATCGGCTCCGCCATCGACGCCCTCTCCCAGCAGCTGGGCCGCTCCCCCACGGCCAAGGAGATCGCCGCCGAACTCGGGATCGACGCCGATGAGGTGACCCAGGCCGTGATCGCCGGAAACGCCTACCAGCCCAGCTCCATCGACGCGGTCTCGGTGGGCCGCGACACCGAGGCATCCCTGCTCGACACCCTGGGCGAGGAGGAGTCACAGTTCGACCGGGTCGAGGAGTACGTCGCCATCCGCCCCCTGCTCGCGGGCCTGCCCGAACGCGAACGCCGCATCCTCACCATGCGCTTCTTCGAATCCATGACCCAGACCCAGATCGCGCAGCAGATGGGCATCTCACAGATGCACGTCTCCCGCATCCTCGCCAAAACCCTGGCCCGCCTGCGGGAACAGTCGGCACGGGAGTGACGGTCCGGATCGGCGATCAACCGATGACAGCTCGGCCGTGACGAATCCCGGGCTGATGCTGGCGCATTCGGCGACGCGGGTGCCGTCCGGAGCCCAGATCGCGCTGCCGCCGCAGGCCTCGTAGGCACCGGCCGGGCCGAGGTGATTGGCCAGCACGACATGCAGGCCGTTCCGCTCGGCCAAGGCGGGCAGGATCGCGGCGCGCTCCCGCTCGCCCGGGCCGCGGCCGTACAGGGAGCTGGCGAGCAGAACCTGGCAGCCGTCGGCGGCGGCGCGCTCGGCCAGTTCCGGAATATGCGCGTCATAGCAGATCGCGATGCCGAAAGCGGTACCGCCCAGGCTGAATCGGCCGTCGACGGTGCCCGGGACGAATCCGGCGGCCCGCTCGGTCGCGGTGACATGGCGCTTGTCGTAGCGCGTCACCGTCTCCCCGTCGGGGCCGTAGACGAAGGCGCTGATCGTCACGCCGCGCGGCGCGCGGCCCGGGCAGCCGACGAGCGCCGCCGCCCGCACTGCCCGGCACGCCTCGCGAATCACGGTCAGCCGCTCGTCCTCCGGAGTGAGGGCGAACCGGCCCGGCTCGTCGGTGACGCCCAGTTCGTAACCGGTGAGCGCGAGTTCGGGAAAGACCACCAGCTCCGCACCGGCACCGCCCGCCGCGCGCACGAGTGCCGCCCCGGCCGCCGCGTTCGCGGCGATGTCGAACGGCCGGGAGGTGAACTGCGCTGCGGCGACGATCATTCCGACATGATGGCTCAAGGCGACCGACCCCGCACCGCTGAGCCGGACGGCCCCCGACGATCGACCACACATCCACTCGCCCCGCGACCCGGGACGAACGCACGCATCCACTCGCCGCGCCAGACCCGCGACAAGTGACCGCGCGCCCCTCGCCGGACGTCCCTCAGCACACGACCACGCATCCAGCCGAACGACCCACGTCGAACGACCACGCACCCCTTG
>NZ_JASCXP010000423.1:0-6478 GCF_030010695.1 Nocardia sp. CC201C | reverse complement strand
TAATATTTGGCACTGACATTCATCGACACACTATTGAGTTCTCAAAGAACACACGCACACACCATCGAACCGATCTGATCGATTGTCCAGCGAGGCAACTTTTCCAGCCTAACGGTCCGACTCCTCGGAGTCAAGTTCCCGTTTCGAACTGGGTGTTCACGTCAGGCGCTCCTCGTCCAACCTCGTTCTCCGATCCCGTAATCCCTGCTCTGAGCTGGGGTTTCGGTCCCGGTCGTTGTCCGTGTCGCTCTGACCTGGAATAAGTTACGTGGCGGGAAACGGAACGTCAAATCCCCTGGTCACGAACGTGTTTACGCAGGTCGCAGGGCCTCGAAACGACAAGATCGCCGGGTGGGACCACGACTTTGTGACCCAGCTCTCGGCGATCTCTTCCGCGCATAACGGAGAAGGGGGCGGGACCGCGTCCCACCCCCTTCGTTCAGCCCGCTCGACGGACTCCCGCGAAGTTCTTCTTGCCGCGCCGGAGCACCAGCCAGCGTCCATGCAGATAGTCGCCCGCCGCCGGCGTCCACTCCAGATCGGCGACGCGCTCGTTGTTCACCGACGCTCCGCCCTCGTTGACCGCGCGCCGCGCCGCGCCGCGGCTCTCGCACAGGCCGGAGGCGACCAGCAGGTCCACGATGGTGGCGGTGCCGTCTGTCTCGGCGACCTTGCCCTCGACCGCTGCCTCGGTCAGCGCCGCGGCCAGCGTGGACTCGTCGAGTTCACGCAGTTCGCCGCGACCGAACAGGGCCTGGCTGGCGAGCTGGACGGCGCGCGTGTGCTCCGCGCCGTGCACCAGCGTGGTCATCTCCGCGGCCAGGCGACGCTGCGCCTCGCGGGCGTGCGGGCGCTCGACCGTGGCCTGCTCCAGCTCGTCCAACTCCTCCTTGGTGAGAAAGGTGAACCAGCGCAGGTAGCGCACCACATCGGCGTCGGCGGTGTTGACGAAGTACTGGTACCAGGCGTACGGGCTGGTCATCTCCGGATCCAGCCACAGGCTGCCACCGCCGGTCGACTTGCCGAACTTCTTGCCGTCGGCCGAGGTGACCAGCGGGGTGGTCAGGGCATGGACGGATTCGCTGTCCACGCGGCGGTTGAGCTCCACGCCCGCGATGATGTTGCCCCACTGATCGGAGCCGCCGACCTGCAGGCGGCAGCCGTAGTTGCGGCGCAGCTGCACGAAGTCGTTGGCCTGCAGCAGCATGTAGCTGAACTCGGTGTAGGACATGCCGTCGGATTCGAGCCGCCGCTTGACGGTATCGCGGGCGAGCATGACGTTGATCGAGAAGTGCTTGCCGATATCGCGCAGGAAGGCGACGGCGCTCAGCGGGCCGGTCCAGTCCATGTTGTTGGCGATGATGGCACCGGTGGGCGAATCGTCGAGATCGACGAAGCGCTCCAGCTGGGAGCGGATGCGGCCGGCCCACTCGGCCACGGTGTCGGTCGAGTTCATGGTGCGCTCGCCGACATCGCGGGGGTCGCCGATCAGCCCGGTGGCACCGCCCGCCAGCACGATCGGGCGGTGCCCGGCCTGCTGGAAGCGCTTCAGGGTCAGCAGCGGGACCAGGTGCCCGGCGTGCAGGGAGGCCGCGGTCGGGTCGAATCCGGCATAGAGGGTCAGCGGGCCCTTCGCCAGGTCCGCACGCAGGGCGTCCAGGTCGGTGGACTGTGCGATCAGTCCGCGCCAGGTCAGTTCATCGATGATGTCGCCGCTCACGTCACCCCATCTTTCCGCACGGATACCGGAGACCTGCGCAGAGGTCTGCCATTCCGGAATCGGCCCCGGGCGTGCGCATGCCGGTCGGGGTCCGCCGCCGAGTGTGCGCGACGGCGGCGGGGACGGCCAGCGAGTTTCCGGGGCGTGCCCGTCAGGAGACGGAATCGATGTCGCGAGACATGTGCGGCGGCACGGCGACGACAGCGGGGCCGAGGTGTCGGCGGAGCAGCTGTGGGAGCTGTTCACGCGGGTGTATGTCGAGGTGCCGCCGGGACCGGACGCGGAAGTGCTGTCGGAAGCCCGCCAGCACATCGATCGCGGCACCGCGTCGGTGACGGTCATCTACCGGGAGTACCGGTGTGCGGTGGGTGGTGCGGATGGCCCCGGCTCGGGAAGCGGCCGCCTCAGGCTCCGGCATCACCGGATGAGGTGTCGCCGAGTCGCCGCTCCAAATCGGCGACGCGGCTCTCCAGTGCCGTGATCCGCTGTCGCAGTTCCCGTTCGGCGGGCGGCGGCAGCTCGCGGGGGGCGGGTCCGGCACCGCCGAAGTGCGCGAGTACCGCCTTGCGCACCCGGTCGGCGTCGGCGCCCACCGCGACGAGGATCTGCGCGGCGACGCCCTCCCCCTCCCGGACGAGGGCGAGCAGCAGATGTTCGGGGGCGATGGTGCTGTGGCGCAGCAGCAATGCCTCACGAAGCGACAGCTCCAGCACCTTCTTGGCGCGCGGCGTGAAGGGAATGTGGCCGCTGGGCTCGTCCTCGGAGGTGCCGATCAAGGTCGCGACGCGTTCGCGCAGGGCGGGAAGTTCGACGCCGAGGTCGGCGAGCAGCGCTGCGGTGGTCCCGTCCGGCTCGGCCGTCAAACCGAGCAGGATGTGCTCGGTGCCGATGTAGTTGTGCCCGAGCAGCCGGGCTTCCTCCTGGGACAGCACGATGACGCGGCGGGTGTTGTCACTGAATCGTTCGAACATGGAACCGCCTGTGGGGTGTGGGTTCGATTCCACGGTAGTCCGTACGTCACCGTATCGGGGGCGAAACCTCTCGGGTTCGGCGCGCGATCAGGCCGGGCGGTCGAGTCGCGGAGCGCGCGGGCTGCGCCGGTAGGCCGAGACCGCCGGGGAGTCGCGCAGCCACAGCCGCCACGGCTGATCGGCGGCGACACTGACGCCGACCCGCGGGCCGACGCCGATGACGGAGGGGTCGGTGAGTTCCGGGCCGAGTTCGAGACGGATCGACGACGCGGGCTCGAAGAGCGGAGTTCCGTAGTCGGCCAAGGCGATTCCGAGCGCGCTGCCGAGGTTGCCGGGACCGCGCGCCAGGGCGGCGTCGGTGCGGGCGGCGGGGCGGCGGGCCCGCGCCTGCTCGTGTCCGGCGGTGATCTCACCGGCGCGCAGCAGGACGGCGCTGGCCGTGCCGTCCGGACCGGTGGTGACGTTCACGCAGGTGTGCATGCCGTAGCTGAGATAGACATACAGCATTCCGGCCGGTCCGAACATGATGGTGTTGCGCGGGGTGGGCCCGGGATACGAATGCGCGGCCGGGTCGGGCCACGGTCCGGACGGGTCGCTGCCGTAGGCCTCGACCTCGACCAGGCGCAGGGCCACCGGACCGGACCACAGCGTCGCACCGAGCAGTCGCCGGGCGGCGGACAGGGGTTCCACGGCGAGTTCTGCGGCGCTCACGGGCATCCATTCTTCCCGATGCGTGATCGCGCCGGGTCGCCGCCGCTAGCGAACCCCGCCGGCCGGACGGAGACCAGCGAGTTTGTCGGGGTTGACCTGGAAGCGCAGGTGCCGGATGTGCCCGTCGAGGATGTCGAAGGTGATGACGCCCACCGGATGGTCACCGAGCCTGCCGACAATGCTCAGTTCACCGTTGACGACCAGGGTTTCGAGGGTGATGCCGGTGAGTACGGGTTTGGCCAGGACGCCCAGTAGCCAGCGGGCGACGTGGTCGGGTCCGTGCAGCGGCCGGCGCGCGGCGGTGACCTTGCCGCCGCCGTCGTTCCACAGGGTGACCTCCGGGGCCAGCAGTTCCATGAGCGCATTGACGTCGCCGCCGCGGCAGGCCGCCAGGAAGCGGTCGGTGACCCGGGAGCGCGCCGCGGTATCGGTGTCGAAGCGGGGGCGGCGGGATCGAACGTGCCCGCGCGCCCGGTGCCCGATCTGGCGGACAGTGGCCTCCGGCCGATCCAGGAATCCGGCGATCTCGCCGTGCGAGTAGCCGAACACCTCGCGCAGCACGAAGACCGCGCGCTCGACCGGGCTGAGCGTCTCCAGGACCACCAGTATGGCCGTCGATACGCTGTCGGCCGTCTCGGTCTCCTCGGCGGCCGAATCCGGGCCGGTGAGCAGGGGTTCGGGCAGCCACGGGCCGATATAGGTCTCACGGGTGGCGCGAGCGGAGGTGAGCCGGTTCAGCGACAGGTTGGTGACGGCCCGCACCAGGTAGGACTTCGGATGTTCGACCGAATCTCGATCCACCGCATGCCATTTCAGCCAGGCGTCCTGCAGGATGTCCTCGGCGTCGGCGACGCTGCCGAGCATCCGGTAGGCGGTGCCGAACAGCAGACGGCGGTGCTCGACGAAGGGGTCGGCGGCCGCCGTGTCGGGTGTCTCGTCCCACATGGTCCACATCCTCACCCGGCGCGCACGCCTCGGGACAGTTTCACCGCGACCGGCAGGCGCTTGCTCATCGTGATGAGTGGAATCGGGCTGCTGCTCACGCTGTCCTTGTAGAACACCGCCGCCCGGCCGCGCAGGTACCAGCGTCCGGGGGTGTCGTCGGCCCGGACGAACTGGATGACCGCGTCCTCGCGGCCCAGGCTGAGCGGCTGGTGGAAGTAGCCGAACCGGAAGTGCCGCAGCGGCTTCGCCCGCAGCAACCGCGTGATGGCATCGGCGGTGTAAGCGGCGGTGGGCATTCCGCTCTGGCAGGTGCCGTGCAGTGTGCCCCAGGGCATGCGGACCGCGGCCGCGTCACCGACGGCGTGGATCTCCGGATGGGAGACCGAGCGCAGGGTGGCGTCGGTGACGATGCGCCCGCGGGCGTCGGTCTCGACGCCCGCGCGGGCGGCCAGCGGCGGAACCCGGACACCGGTTGTCCACAGGGTGAGGTCGGAGCCGAGGTGTTCGCCGGTGTCCAGGCATACCGCCTCGGGCAGTACCTTGGTGGCCCGCACGCCCACCCGGCGGACGATGCCGAGCCGGTCCATGGCGCGCTCGAGGTGGGCCCGTGCCCGCTCCCCATCATCGATCCGGGTCGGCCGTCGGTCACCAGGGTGACGGTGAGCCCGGGGTGGCTTTCCGCGATCTCGGTGGCCGCCTCGATTCCGGTGAGCCCGCCGCCGCAGACGGTCACGGTGCCACCGGTCGCGGCCACCTCCGCGAGGCGCCGGGAGAACCGGTGCGCCCGACGGGGATCGTCGAGGGTCCACGCGTGTTCGTCGGCGCCCGGCACCAGCGCGGTGTCGGTGCTGCTGCCCAGGGCGTAGACGAGGGTGTCATAGCCGAGGGTGGTGCCGTCGTCGAGGGCGACCGTCCGCGCGGTCGGATCGATGGCGGTCGCGGCGGCCTGCCGGAACACCACGCCGGAGCCGTCGAGCACCGTGGGAATCGAGTGGTGCGCCAATTCCTGGCCGGCGGCGACCTGGTGCATGCGCAGGCGCTCGGTGAAGCGCGCCGACGGGTTGACGAGCGTGATTCGCACCGGCAGCCGTCGTGTGCGCCGCGCCAGCCGGGCGGCGGTGAGCATGCCGGTGTAGCCCGCTCCCAGAATGACGACCTCGTGGATCTCGTCGTGGTTCATATCTGCCTCACACGTACTCGTTCTTCGCTGTCGACCATGGGACAGGGCAGCCGCCGAGAACGTGACAGTCCGATGCTGTGATCCACATCACTTCAACGGCGAGGCCGGGCGCGGGTGCCGGAGTGATGCGGACCATGGAACATTCGCGCTGGTCACCCGGTTGCACCAGAGCGGTGCCGCGGCACTCGCGGGCGGTGATCGGCGTCCGCGCCGAATCGTTGGAATGAGGTGTGATGGCCGTACAGGTCGAGGTCTGGACCGATATCAACTGCCCGTTCTGCTATCTGGGCAAGCGGCGGTTCGAGGAGGCACTGCACGACTTCCCGCATCGCGACCAGGTACGGGTGGTGCACCGGTCCTTCGAACTGGACCCCACCCTGGACAGCGGGCACAGCGATGCGGTGATTCCGTATATCGCGAAGAAGTACGGCATCAGCGAGGCACAGGCCGCGGCCAATGAGCGCGGCATCGGAACGCAGGCCGAGGCGGTGGGGTTGACCTATCGGACCGAGGGGCGCGATTTCGGCAACAGCTTCGATATGCACCGGCTGCTGCACTTCGCGCTGGCGCAGGGACGGCAGGAAGCCCTGCTGGACGCGCTCTACGAGGCCAATTTCGCGGATGCGCGGCCGCTGTTCGGCGATACCGAGCGCCTGGTGTCGGTGGCGGTGGGCGCGGGTTTCGACGAGGACCGGGTGCGCGCGGTACTCGCCGACCCGGACGCGTACGCCGAGGCGGTGCGCGCCGATGAGGCCGAGGCGGCCCGGCTGGGTGCGCGCGGCGTGCCGTTCTTCGTCTTCGACCGCACCTACGGCGTATCGGGCGCCCAGCCGCCCGAGGTGTTCACACAGGCGCTGGAGCGAGCGTGGAGCGAGCGGCAGCCACAACTGGAGGTTCTGGACGGCGCGGATGCCTGCGGTCCCGACGGATGCGCTGTGCCGCAGCGGGATT
>NZ_JASCXP010000422.1:0-6484 GCF_030010695.1 Nocardia sp. CC201C | reverse complement strand
CCGGGGGGCGGGTTGTCGCGCCGGGCCTGGAGCAGTTCGGTGCGTTCGGCGGGGGCGAGCAGGTCGATATCGCCGACCCGTGCGGCGCTGTCGGCGACCACGGCCGCGAGCAGGCGGTGCAGTCGCTCCACGAAGCCGACCACGGTGCGTTCGTCGAACAGGTCGGTGGCGTAGGTGATGAAGCCGCCGATACCCGCGGGTGCGCCGTGTTCGTCGTAGCCGTCGGAGACGATGAGGTGCAGGTCGAACTGGGAGACCTCGAGGTCGGCGTCCACCCCGGCGATGGTGAGGCCGGGCAGTTCGAGCGCGGCGCGGGCCATGTTCTGGAAGGACAGGCCGACCTGGAACAGCGGGTGGTGGGCGGTGGTGCGCGGCGGGCTGAGCACCTCGACCAGGCGCTCGAACGGAATATCGGCGTGCGAGAACGCCTGCAGGTCGATATCGCGCTGCCGGGCCAGCACGTCGGCGAAGGTGTCGCCGCCGTCCAGGCGGGTGCGGAAGACGACCGTGTTCACGAACATGCCGATGAGGTCGTCGAGTTCGCGTTCGCCGCGTCCGGCGACCGGGGTGCCGATGGCGATGTCACCGGAGCCGGACAGTCGCGCCAGCAGCACCGCGAACGCGGTGTGCACCACCATGAACATGGTGGCGTTGTGCTCGCGGGCCAGCCGCACCAGCCCGGCATGGGTGTCGGCGTCGATGGTCACGTCGACGCGCGCACCCGCCAGCGACGCCACCGCGGGCCGCGGCCGGTCGGTGGGCAGCTCCAGCAGGTCGGGCAGGTCGGCCAGCGCCGTGCGCCAGTAGTCGATCTGCTGTGCGGCAATGGATTCCGGGTCATGCTCGTCGCCGAGTACGGCCCGCTGCCACAGCGCGTAGTCCGCGTACTGCACGGCCAGCGACTGCCAACCGGGTTCGTAGCCGCCGGTGCGGGCGGCGTAGGCGGTCATGATGTCGCGCACCAGCGGCCCCATGGAGGAGGCATCGGCGGCGATGTGGTGGGCGACCACGGCCAGTACGTATTCGCGCCGCGAACCGGGTGCGAGATCGCTGATCTCCAACAGCCGCACCCGGATCGGCACCTCACGGGTGACGTCGAAGGGGGTGGCGGCGAGTTCGGCGACCGCTGCGAAGGCTTCCTCCGAGGTGACGCGCACCGGCGCGAGCCGCACGGCCGCCTCCGGCGATCCGGCGGGCAGCACCAATTGCACCGGACCGTCGGCGGTTTCGGGATAGACGGTACGCAGCACCTCGTGCCGGGTCACCACGTCGTCGAGCGCGTACGCCAGCGCCTCGGTATCGAGACTGCCCGACAGTCGCAGCGCGAACGGCAGATTGTAGGCCGCCGAACCCGCCGACACGGTGCCGTCGCCGAGATCCTCGAAGCGATTGAGGAACCACATGCGCTGCTGCGCCAGCGACAACGGCAAGCGCTCCGGACGCGCGATAGCGCCCAACTCGTGGGTGCGGCCCCGGCGCGTCTGCGATTCCGCCGCCGCCGCCAGCGCGGTCACCGTCGGCGTCTCGAACAGGGTGCGCACCGGCACGCGCGCACCGATGGCGGCCCCCAGCCGCGCCACCACCTGCGTGGCGACCAGCGAATTGCCCCCCAATGCGAAGAAGTCGTCGTCCGCGCCGACCCGCTCGATCCCGAGCACCTCGGCGAACACCCCGGCGACGATCTCCTCCACCGGCGTCGCGGGAGCACGGAATTCGCGTCCGGCGAAGGTCGGTTCGGGCAGCGCCTTGCGGTCCAGCTTGCCGCTCGCGTTCAGCGGGAATTCCGCCAGCGTCACGACGGTCGCCGGAATCATGTACTGCGGTAGCGAATCCGCCAGCGCCGCCAGCAGTTCGGTCTGCTCGATGGTGTGGCCGGGCGTGGGCACGGCATAGGCCACCAATTGGTCGCCCAGCTCGGACGGCACCACCAGCGCTACCGCCGCGCTCACCGCGGGCTGGGCCAGCAGTGCCGTCTCGATCTCGCCGAGCTCGATCCGCTGACCACGGAACTTCACCTGGAAATCGGTGCGCCCGATGTAATCCAGGCGCTCCGGCCGCACCCCGTCGGATTCGCGCCACACCACCAGGTCACCGGTGCGGTACATGCGCTCACCACGACCGAACGGGTTGGCCACGAACCGATCCGACGTCAGGTCCGGTCGCCGCACATAACCGCGCGCCAGCTGATCACCGGCCAGATACAGCTCACCCGCGACACCGGCCGGAACCGGCCGCAACCGCGAATCGAGCACGTACACCCGACTGTTCCACTGCGGCAGACCGATCGGCACCGAGGACCGTTCGTCCCCACGCGCCTGCCAGTAGGTGATGGACACCGCTGCCTCGGTGGGGCCGTACAGGTTGTGCACCCGCGCCCCCGACACGGCCCGGAACGCGGCGACCGTCTCCGGCGGCAGCGCCTCACCGATGACGAAGACGTCCTGGAGCGTCGGAATACTGCCGGGCGCGGTGTGCGCGGCGAAGACGGTGAGCATGGACGGCACGAAGTCGGTGATCGTGACGCCCTCGCGGGCAATGGTTTCCGCCACGTACAGCGGATCCCGGTGGCCGTCGTGGGTGCCGACCACCAGCTTCGAGCCGGTGCGCAGCGGCATGAAGTAGCCCCACAGCGATACGTCGAAGGTGGTGGCGGTCTTCTGGAAGTAGACGTCGTCCGGCGTCAGCGGGTAGGCCGCCAGCATCCAGGTGGTCTGATTGTGGATGGCGGCATGCGAGACCGCGACCCCCTTGGGCCGACCGGTGGAGCCGGAGGTGAAGATGACGTACGCCGGATGATCGGGCCGCACCGGCCGCAGCAGCTCACCGGAAGTAACGGGCGCGGCGGCGAATTCGTCCAGCGGCGCGGTGTCGAGCCGGATGACCGGCGTGCCCTCGGGCACCAGCACCTCGTCGGCGCTGGTGGTGAGCACCGCCACCGGTTGCGCGGTGTCGAGAATGTGGGCGATGCGCTCGGCCGGATGGTCCGGATCCAGCGGCACGTACGCGCCACCGGCGGTGATGATCGCGTACATGCCCACCACGAGATCCAGCGACCGCCGGATCGCCAGGCCCACCAGTGATTCCGCGCCCACACCCTCGGCGATGAGCAGCCGGGCGAGCCGGTTGACCCGTTCATCGAATTCGCGGTAGGTGAGTTCCGCCCCCTCGTACACCACCGCGACGGCGTCCGGATGCCGCCGCACCGCGCGGCGGTACTCGTCCAGCAGCAGTTCGGGGGCGATGGGATGCGCGGTGTCGTTCCAGTGGTGCAGGATTCGCTCCCGCTCGGCGGCGTCGAGCAGGTCGATCTCACCGAGGGCGGCGCGCGGATCGTCGGTGACGGCGGTGAGCACGCGCACCAGCCGTTGCGCGAACTCCGCCACCGTGACCTCGTCGAACAGGTCGGTGGCGTAGGTGAACACGGCTGTCATGCCGTCGGCCGCACCGTCGCGCTCGCGTGGAATCACCGACAGCTGGAGGTCGAATTTCGCTACCGCACCGTCGAATTCGACGGCCTCGGCGGTGAGTCCGGGCAGCTCCATGCGCGGGGTCTCGATATTGTGGAAGAACAGCGCCACCTGGAACAGCGGGTGGTGTGCCTGCGACCGCACCGGGTCCAGGATCTCCACCAGCCGCTCGAACGGCAGCTCGGCGTGCGAGAACGCCGCCAGATCCGTTTCTTTCGCGTTCTCCAGCAGGTCCGCGAACGTCGCGCCCGTGTCCACCCGGGTGCGCAGCACCAGCGTATTGACGAACATGCCGATGAGGTCGTCGAGTTCGCGCTCGCCGCGGCCCGCGACCGGCGTGCCGATCACGATGTCGTCTGTGCCCGAGAGCCGCGCCAGCAGCGTAGCCAGCGCGCCGTGCACGACCATGAACGGCGACGCGCCGCTGTCGTGGGCGAGTTCGGTGAGGCGCGCGTGCAGCGCGGGGTCGATCTCGAAGGTGTACACCGCGCCCCGCCCGGACGCGATGGACGGCCGCGGCCGGTCGGCCGGCAGGTCGAGACGGTCCGGGATGCCCGCCAGGGTCTCGCGCCAGTAGTCGATCTGGTTGGCGGCCAGCGAGCCGGGTTCGTGTTCATCTCCGAGCAGCGCCCGCTGCCACAGGGTGTAGTCGGCGTACTGCACCGCCAGCGGCTCCCAGGCGGGAGCCTCGCCACCGCGACGTGCGAAGAAGGCCGCCAGCAGATCTCGCATGAACGGTCCCACCGACGCGCCGTCGGCGGCGATGTGGTGCACCACCACCGCGATCACATAATCGTCGCGCCCGATTTCGGCGAGTTCGATGCGCAGCGGCACCTCGGCGGCCACGTCGAAGCCGCGCAGCGCCAGCCCGGTGAGCCATTCCGCGACCCGCTCCGGCTCCACCACCTGCGGCTCCAGCTCCGGAGTCGCCTGCTCCGCGGGCAGCACCACCTGATAGCCGGTGCCGTCCACGGCCGGGTACACCGTCCGCAGCGTCTCGTGCCGCCGCACCAGGTCACCGATGGCCGCACGCAGCGCCGCGATATCGAGCGCACCGGTGAGCCGAATGGCGAACGGGATGTTGTTGGCCGCCGAGGCGGTGTCGAACTGGTTGAGGAACCACATGCGCTGCTGCGCCAGCGACAGCGGAATGCGGTCGGGGCGCGGCTGCGGCGTGAGCGCGGGCCGTCCGCCCGCGCCGACGAGCGGTTCCAACTGGGCGGCCAGTCCGGCGACCGTCGACGCGGTGAAGATCATGCGGGCCGGGACGCGCGCGGAGATCTCCGCGCCCAGCCGGGCGGCGACCCGGGTGGCGATGAGCGAATTGCCGCCGAGTTCGAAGAAGTCGTCGTCCGCGCCGATGGGATCGCCCGGGTCGAGCAGGTCGGCGAAAACGCCCGCGACCAATTCCTCCAGGCGACCGGCCGGGGCGCGGAATTCCTTGGTGCGCAACTGCGGTGCGGGCAGGGCGCGGCGGTCCAGCTTGCCGACCGGCGTCAGCGGAATCGTATCCAGCACCATGATGGTGGTGGGCACCATATGCGCGGGCAGGCTCTGCTCGGCGTAGGCGGTCAGCTCGTCCACATCCACCGACGCGCCCGGGGCGGCATGGACGTAGGCGGCGAGAATGGTCGCCCCGGAATCGAGCTGGTGACCGACGGTGACGGCGAAGTCCACGCTGTCGTGCGAGCCCAGCACCGCGTCGATCTCGCCCAGTTCGATGCGGAAGCCGCGCACCTTCACCTGGAAGTCGTTGCGCCCCAGGTACTCCACATCACCGGAGGGAGTGCGCCGCACCAGGTCGCCGGTGCGGTAGAGGCGGGATCCGCCCGGATCGAGCGGATTGGCCACGAAACGCGCCGCCGTCAGGCTCGGTCGCTCGTGGTAGCCGCGCGCCACCTGCGCACCGGTGATGTACAGCTCCCCCACCACGCCGTCGACCACCGGCACCAGCCGCTCGTCGAGCACGTATTCGGTGATGCCGCGCACCGGACCGCCGATGGTGACCAATTCCCCCGGCACCAGCGGTGCGCTGATATTGGTCATGATGGTGGTCTCGGTGGGCCCGTACCCGTTGTAGAACTCCCGGGTGCCGCCGCCGGCAATGGGAAGTACCCAGCGCCGCACCAGATCCGGCGGGCAGGCTTCGCCACCGGCGACCACCACGCGCAGGTCGTCGAGCCCGGTGGGATCCACCGATGCCAGTGCGGCCGGGGTGATGAACGCGTGCGTCACCCGTTCCCGCCGCAGCAGCGCGGCCAGTTCGTCACCGCCGAGCACCTCGGGCGAGGCGACCACCAGCGTCCCCGCCCCGCCGAGGGCGAGCAGCAGCTCCAGCACCGAGGCGTCGAAGGACGGGGAGGCGAAATGCAGTGCGCGCGATTCGGTTCCGGTGCGGTAGCGCTCACGCTGCTCATCGCAGAAGCCGGACAGACCGGCCTGCGTGACCACCACGCCCTTGGGCTTGCCGGTCGAACCGGAGGTGTAGATGACGTAGGCCGGATGTTCGGCGCGCAGCTGCCGCACCCGGTCCGCCGAGGTGATGGCCTCCTCCGAATACGACGCCACCTGCCGCTCGAATTCGGCGGTGTCGATGGTCAGCCATTCGACGTCGTCGGCCAGATCGTCGCGCACCGCGGCGACGGTCAGTCCCAGCACCGCCCGCGAGTCGGTGACCATGTGGGTCACCCGGTCGGCCGGATAGTTGGGGTCGACCGGAACGTATCCCGCGCCGGTCTTGGCGACCGCCCACACCGCGACGACGGAGTCCAGCGACCGCGGAATCCCGACCGCCACCAGATCCTCGGGTCCGATCCCCCGCTCGATCAGCAGCCGTGCCAGCCGGGTGGAGCGCGCGTCCAGCTCGGCGTAGCGGAGCGTCCCCAGCGTGGCCGCGGCATCGGCGTAGACGATGGCCTCCCCGCTCGGATTGGCCTCCACCGCCGACGCCATGAGCTGCGGCAGCGTGGTGACCCGGGGTCGACGGGTGCGGGTGGGCCGCTGACGAACCGGCCGGG
>NZ_JASCXP010000421.1:0-6506 GCF_030010695.1 Nocardia sp. CC201C | reverse complement strand
CGGTCGCCGATGGTGCCGGGGCGGACGCAGGGTGGCCGCTGTGGCGGGAGTCGTGCTGCGCCGGGGTGCCGACGCTGCCGTCGCCCGCCGCGCGCGAAGCGTCGGCCGTATCGCGTGGCGTCGGGTCCGCATCGGTGGCGTGGGTTTCCCCGTGTGCGCCCGTGCCGACGGCGTCGGGTACGTCGCGCGTGTCTGCTCCGCCGCCGCCCGTGGGGTGTACGTGCGCTCCGAGAGCGTCGCCGGATGGTGAGGGGAGCCGGTTCGGTGCGTCGGCGTCGTCGCTCGCGCGGCGAATCAGGGTGCTGCGCAGCAGGTCGTGGTGGTCCACCAGGGTTTGGATCGCCGCGGCCAGGCGGGTGCGGTCGAGGTCGGCGGGCAGGTCGATCAGGGCGGCCTGGGCGAAGCGCGGCCAGGTGTCGCCCTGCTCGAGCATGGCGTGCACGATCGGGGTGAGGGGGATCGGGCCGGTGCCGCCGCCGGGGAGTTCGCGCACCTGGAGCGCGGTGACGTCGGTGGCGGCGGCGGCCAGGGCGGCGACGGTCTTGTGCTCGAACACATCCCGGGCTCGCAGCCCCAGACCAGCGGCCTTGGCTCGGGCCACCAGCTGGATGGCGACGATGCTGTCGCCGCCCAGGGCGAAGAAGTTGTCGTCCGCGCCGACCTCGTCCAGTCCGAGCACATCGGCGAAGACGGCGGCGAGGGCGCGCTCACGCGGCGTGTCCGGGGCGCGGCCGGCGCGGGCGCGGGTGCCGAAATCGGGTGCGGGCAGCGCCTTCCGGTCCACCTTGCCCGCCGGGGTGAGCGGCAGGCCGTCCAGCACCATGATGGCCGTCGGCACCATGTAGCCGGGAAGCTGTTGCGCGACGGTGGCTTTCACCGACTCCGGATCGACCGCCGCGGCGGGGTCGGCGCGGACGTAGGACACCAGCGCCGTCGCTCCGGCCGGGGTGTTCGCGCCGACCGTCACCACCATCTCGACGCCCGGATGCCGCGCCACCGCCGCATCCACTTCGCCCAGTTCGATGCGGAATCCGCGCACCTTCACCTGGGTGTCGCCGCGCCCGGCGTACTCCAGGCTCCACGTTCCGGCGACCGCACGCCAGCGCACCAGATCGCCGGTGCGGTACATGCGTTCACCCGCCGCGCAGGGATTCGCCACGAATCGTTCCGCGGTCAGGCCGATGCGCTGGTGATAGCCGCGCGCCAGACCCGGGCCGCCGAGGTACAGCTCACCGGTCGACCCGGGCGGCACCGGCCGCAGCCAGGGATCCAGCACCACCGCGGTGACACCGCGCGCGGGTCCGCCGATGGTGATCGGGTCACCGGCGGCCAGGGGTGCGCTCAGGGTGGCGGTCACCGTCGTCTCGGTCGGCCCGTACCCGTTGAGCACCCGGCGTCCGGCCCAGCGGGCGACCAGTTCCGGCGGACACGCCTCACCGCCGACCACCACCGTGCGCACCCGGGGCAGCGTCTCCGGTTCGAGTGAACCCGCCACCACCGGGGTCACATTCAGATGGGTGACCTCGTGCGCGCGCAGCACCCGCGCCAACTCCTCACCCGCGTAGGCGGCGGGCGGCACCACGGCCACGGTCGCGCCCGCCGCGAAGGCGACGAGCAGTTCCTCCACGGAGATGTCGAAGCTCGGCGACACCGCGTGCGCCATCACCGCGCCCGCGTCCACACCGAAGGCCGCGCCGGAGCCGGTGGCCAGATTCGCCAGGCCGCGATGGGTCACGCCGACGCCCTTGGGCAGCCCGGTGGAGCCGGAGGTGTAGATGAGGTAGGCCGGCTGGTCGATGCGCGGCGGCGAGCGCCGGTCGGCATCGGTCACGGGCGTGGAATCCGCTGCGGCGAGGGCGGATTCGGTGTCCGCGTGGTCCAGTACCAGCCAGCGCACCCGGTCGGGCAGCCCCCCGCGCGCGGCGGCGACGGTCACCCCGGCCACCACGCCGCTGTCGGCGAGCATGTGCTCGATGCGGTCGACGGGATAGTCCGGGTCGACGGGCACGAACGCGGCCCCGGTCAGCGCCACCGCCCACATGGCCAGCACCGACTCCGCCGAGCGCGGAATCGACACCGCCACGGCGCGTTCGGGTTCCGCCCCGGCGGCGATGAGCACCCGGGCCAGCCGCCGGGTGTACTCGCTCACCTCGCGATAGGTGAGCACGGTGTCGTGGGCACGCAATGCCACGGCCCCGGGATCGAGCGCCGCCCCGGCCTCGAGCAGCTCCGGCAGCGTGCGGGCAGCGGTCCCGGCCGGTCCGCGCGCGGGGACGAGTTCGCGCTCGTCGTCGGCCAGCACGGTGAGCGCCGCCAGCCGCGTATCCGGTCCGGCGGCCAGGAACGAGTGCAGGTAGGCCAGGAACCGCCCGTGCAGCGACACCAGCTCGGCCTCGTCGTAGCGGTTCGGGTTGGCCTGGAAGTCGATGTGGGTGCTCTCGCCGCCCACCCCGGGGTAGACGTTGACGAACAGATCCTCGATGAGTCCGGAGGTGAGCACGTGCAGCCGCCCGGTCACACCGCCGAGCCGGATGCGGCTGTCCACCAGCATGAGATTGACCGTCGGCCCGAACGAGCCCACCTCGTCCATGGACCAGCCGAGGTCGCGGACGATGTCCTCCTGCCGGTACCGCTGCCGCCGCAGCGCGGCCGTCAGCTCGCTCTGGGTGGCGCGGATCAGCTCGTCCACGGTGCGGGTGGGTGACTGCCGCAGCCGCAGCGGCACCACATTGGCCATCATGCCGCCGGAGCGGCGCAGCGCGGCGGTGGTGCGTCCGGAGACCGGCAGGCTGAGCACGATCTCCGGCGCACCGGTCAGCGCTCCCAGGAAGGCCGAGAAGGCGGCGACGATGACGGGTGCGGCGCTGGTGGACAGCCGGGCCACCAGCTCGTCGAGCAGGGCGGCGGTCTCCGCGGGCAGGGCGCGGCTGAGCAGCCGCGGATGGGCGTCCACCGCATCGCTGTGACGACCCAGCCGCACCGGTTCGGCCAGCCCCGTCAGATGCTCCCGCCAGTACTCGCGGTCGGCGGCGATGCGGTCCGAATTCCGGTAGGCCGCATCGGCGTCCACGATCCCGCGCAGATCCTCGGCCCGGCCCGGCGGGATCTCGCGCCCCGCCGCGGCGGCGTTGTAGATCTCGCCGGTGCGCTGCAGCATGGTGAGCGCGCCGACGCCGTCGAGCGCGATGTGGTGGAAGCGCGAGTACCAGAACCAGCGGTCCTCGCCCAGCCGCAGCATGGTGACCTGGCAGAGCCGGTCACGCAGCGGGTCCAGCGGCGCGGTGTACTCCGCGCGCATCCAGGCGTGCGCGGCCGCCTCCGGGTCGGGCGACGCGCGCAGGTCGATCGTGTCGATGGCGTCGTCGAGCGTGGTGTCGACGACCTGGTAGGGCAGGTCGTCGAGTTCGAGCAACCGCAGATAGCCGGTGCCGAATTCCTGACCCGCCCGGCGGGCCGCCGCCGCCAGCAGCGCCACGTCCACCGCGCCGACGAACTCGACGTACTGGGCGATGGAGACGGGCGTGTCACCGGCGAGGTGCTGGGCGAACCAGATGCCGCGCTGGGCGGCGGACAGCGGGAAGGGCGCGGCCGGACCGGTGGCGGCGCCGGCCGGGGCGGGGGACAGGGCGGAACTCGAAACCATGAACAGTCCTGCGTGCTGGTGAGATGCCGTGCTGGTGAGGTGAAGCGGCTCAGGACGCCTTCCTCGCCGTCTGTCGTTCCGCGTCGGTGATCGGCGCGTCGGAACCGGTCAGGTACTGCACCAGCGTGGAGCGCTCGTCCAGCACCAGCCAGCGGGTGGTGTCGGCCGTGCGCGGCTTGCCCTCCTTGGTGGTCACGCCGAAATCGGCGCGGGCGGAGGAGGTTTCGGTGCCGAGCGGGACCGGGGTGGCGCCCGTCTTGGTAATGGCCAGACGTGCGACCACCGATTCGAGTCGCGGGGTTCCCGCGATGGCGACCCGGGTGCCGGGGCGGGCTCCGAGCCGCAGCAGCATCCGCGCCAGGCGGTTGGACCAGCGCTCCAGCTCGCCGTAGGAGAGCGCGCAGTCGGCCGCCGTCACCGCGATGGCAGCCGGGTCGAGCGCGGCGGCGACCGGCTCGGTCGCGCCCGGGCGGAGAGCGACCAGTGTTGCGGACGAATCGACCGGCTTGCACATGAATATCATCCCCTCGGATGTGGTGATCTGTGGCGCTGTTGGGATGTATTCAGACTCGCGGTCGGCGAGTTCATCCGACAGCAACCTCAGTGCGGGGGATCACCTCTCCGAGGGTGCGGAATCCTCACCCAAGGTGTATTGATCACCCGGGGGAATCGGTGCGTCTACGTGGACTGGCGCAGCTCCTCGATGACCTTCTCGATCAGTTCCTCGGAGTTGCGGGGGCTCAGCGCCATGGCGCGCAGCTGGTCGAACATCACCCCGTAGCGGCGTACCTCGACGTGCCCTTCGATGATCTCGTCGCTGGCGATGCCCTCCACGTAGACCAGTTCCGGGTCGGCCGGGTTCTGGAAGTCCAGCACTACGAAGGATCCGGCCATCCCCGGATGCGCACCCGCGTCGAAGGGCAGCAGTTGCAGGATGACATTGCGCTGTGCCGCATCATTGAGCAATCGCTCCAACTGCTCGATCATGACCGCCGGTCCGCCGACCATGCGGCGAATCACGGCCTCGTCCAGCACCACCCAGAGTTCGAGCGGCTCCTCCTTGGTGAGCACTTTGGCGCGTTCGACCCGGGCGCGGACCCGCTGGCCGCGTACCTCATCGGAAATCTTGGGCCACGACGTCTGCATGATCGCGTCGGCGTACGCCTCGGTCTGCAAGAGTCCGGGGATGTAGCTCGCCTGGAAGAAGCGGGCCGACAGGGCCTCCGCCTCGAAGTTGATGTACGCGCCGTAGACCTCGCCGACCGCAGCCTCGAACGGGCGTGCCAGACCAGGCTTCTGTGCGTCGGTCAGCAACTGCAAGGCATCTGAACGGTGCGGCTCGCCGATATCGTACAGGTCGAGCATGGCCGTGAGGGTGCGGCGTTGCGGGCGCGCCTGGGCGGTCTCGATCCGATACAGGGTGGTGACATTGATGCCGGTACGACCGCTGACCTCCTCCTTGCTGAGTCCGGACTGCTCGCGCAGTTCTTTGAGCATCTTCGCGAGTCTGCGCAAACCCACGGTCAACACGGTGCGCTTGCCTGCCATGTCCAACCCTTTCGCCTAGCGCACGAGTTAGAACGCAGTATTGCGTTCTTGCATTTGTAAGAGCATGATCCAGCTAGCCTAGTTCTTGTACGACCGATCCGATGAGCGGTACAGCTGAATCCGGAGACCAATCATGTTGGTGCGAATAGTGATGTTGTCGGGAACGTTCTGGGAGTCGCGATGACCATATCCATAGCCGGCGGGCTGCCGACCGCCCCGCAATTGCTCTGCGCCTTCCAGGGCCGGCGTTTCCAGGACCGGGTTCTGCTCCGGTCGGCGCACGCGCTCGCGGAACTGCACGAACGCCGCGCGCAGGTGGCCGACCCGCTCCTTGCCGCCGAGATCGATTGTCGGCGCGGCGAACTCGTTGACGATATCAACGAATGGGTGGAACGGGAACTGCCGCAGCATCGCAACGGCGCCGCCCTGCACACCGAGAGCCTGGGCGCGGTGGTGGACCGGATGGCCCGGAGCTGGGTGGAGGCCAACCAGGTCATCGACCACGAGGGCGCGGCCAGCGACAATACCCATAAACACTGGTATCACCTCGCCGAACTCGTTGACGGCTACACTGATCTCGTAATCGACGTGGCCGGAGGCCGTCGCCGTTTACCTGAGCAGTGACTCCCGAAATGCGTTGACACGATTGATTGCATTGCTACAGAGCCATTGTCGTCAGCGGAGACGTCAATAGAGCGGTCTATCCGACCAATAGCTCGCTCGAAACGTTGGACGTCGCCCGCCACAAGACGGCGGGCGCAACGGGGCGCCCCGCCCGGCGTGCCGCGTGGTCGACTGGCGCGGCACGCCCGTACCCGGTATCGCGTTGCAATACCCCATATCGCTGTGATTTCCGGCAAGGCGGCTACCGCAATTGCCCACCGCATAACTACACACCATTCGGTTTCTTACGAATGGATTCATCGGTGCTCGCGAATGGAGTTCGATGGTGAACGAAGCTGATTCGACTGCTGCGGCATTCCGCGGGCAGGCCGCGGCGGGGGCGTTTCGCATGGATACGGACGCGGCGCGGGGATGCGCCGCGAACTTCCTGCGATTCGCGGCGGCGATGGAACCGCAGCGGTCCCGGGCGGTGCGCACGCACCGCCTCACCGGCTTCGGCGGCTTCGATTCGGCCCGGCAGTTGCGGTGCGGATTCGAGCACAAGGGCGTCGAACTGAGTCGCTCGCTGTCGGAGCTGCGCGATGCCGCGGTACGGATGGCGGAGGTGTATCTCCTCGCCGGCGGCCTCATCGAGGAAGCCGATCATTTGCCCGGCCCGGGCCCCCCCCCCCCGCCCCGGGGGGCCGCCCCC
>NZ_JASCXP010000420.1:0-6513 GCF_030010695.1 Nocardia sp. CC201C | reverse complement strand
GTGCAAACCCGCGAAATGTGCGTTGTGCGCATTGTGCTCGCCACCCGATACGAACCCGCCGGTCTGCCTACACTGGCGCGGTGAGTGTGTTCGGCCGTCGTACCCGACCCTTCGTGGGTGAGGTGCGGCTGCGGACGCAGATCGTATTGCTCCAGGTAGTGGTTGTCACGCTGACCTTGGGTATTGCGTTCGGCATGTTCGCCTACGTCAGCAACGAGCGACTGTCCGGCGAGTACGGGCAGCGTGCGCTGGCGATCGCCCGCACCGTCGCCTCGGAGCCGGCGCTGCGCGATCAGGTGTACCGCTACTCGCTGGCAACCTCACTGCCGGGTGATGAGATGGAGACCGAACTCGCGGCCGGGCCGGTGCAGCGCATCGCCGGGGACGCCCGCGCCCGCACCGGCGCGCTGTTCGTGGTGGTGACCGACGAGGCCGGGATCCGGCTCGCGCATCCGGATTCGACGCGGCTGGGGGAGCGGGTCAGCACCGACCCCTCCGGCGCGCTCGCGGGCCGCGAGGTGGTGATTCAGGAGCACGGCACGCTGGGCGAGTCGGTGCGCGCGAAGGTTCCGGTGCTGCAACCGGGGAGCGCCCACGTCGTCGGGGAGGTGAGCGTCGGCATCTCCACGGCGGCGGTGCACGATCAACTTCTGGGCGACCTGCGCCGGGCCGGACTGCTGGCGGGTGGCGCGCTGCTGGCCGGGGTGCTCGGCTCGATGCTGCTGGCCCGCCGCTGGCACGGACTCACGCTCGGTCTGGAACCGCGCGAGCTGGCCGAACTGGTGCGCGAACAGGATGCGGTGCTGCACGGCATCGGGGAGGGCGTGGTGGCGGCCGATACCGCCTGGCGGGTCACCGTGGTGAATGAGGAAGCGCGGCGACTGCTCGGCATCACCGGCGAAACCGGTTGTGCCGTCGATGAACTCGGCCTCACTCCACGGGTGCTCGAGGTCTTCCGGGCCGCCGACGGGGTACCGGTGCAGGCCATGGTGGGCGATCGCATCGTGGTGGTGACCGCGCGGGTGGTGCGCCGCGACGGGCGCTGCCTCGGCGCGGTGCTGAGCGCGCGCGACCGCACCGATATCGAATCGCTGACCCGCCAACTCGACGCGGTCCGCTCCATGAGCACCGTCCTGCGCGCCCAGCGCCACGAATTCGCCAACCGGCTGCACCTGATCTCGGGGCTGCTGCACACCGATCGGCCCGCGGCGGCGGCGCAGTACATCGACGACCTGCTCGGGTCCGGACCGCTCGGCGCGGCGCTGCCCGGCATGGACGCCGTCCACGACCCCTATCTGCAGGCCTTCCTCGCCGCCAAGGCCGCGCACGCCCGCGAAAGCGGGGTCACCCTGCGCCTGGGCCCCAATACCTGGATAGACGGCAATCTCGCCGTGCCCGTGGACGTCACCACCGTCCTGGGCAACCTGCTCGACAACGCCATCGAGGCGGCGCGCACCGGCGAACCGCCCGCCGTGGTGGAAGTGGAACTGGTCCAAGAGGATTCGACCCTGCACCTCACCGTCGCCGACAGCGGCTCCGGCGTCCCGCCCGCCCTTGCCGACGCCATCTTCACCGAGGGCGTCTCCACCCGCCCCGACTCCGGCCTCCCCGGCGGCCGCGGCATCGGCCTCGCCCTCGCCCGCCAACTGGCCCGCGCCCACGGCGGCGACATCCGCCTCGCCTCCCCCGGCGGCGCTGCCGCGACACCGAGGGCGGAATCCGAACCACTCCCCGACACACCCGCCAGCCACCCCGCCGAACACGGCAAGCCCTCCCGCGGCGATTCCCCACGCCGCGACACTCCGCCCCATGCCGGCACCACCGGCGATGGTGTGGCAGGTGCGCACGTGCCCGGTGCTGCTGCTCCCGTCGGCGCCGATGAGCCGGGAGATCGCGGCACTGCGCTCGGCGCGGGGCTGTCCGGCGGGTTCGAGCGTGGCGACATCGAACCCAGTTCGGGGGCAAGCCCCTTGGCGGAGACCGGAGCGGGGTCCGTGCGCTTCGGGCCACCCGCCGCGGCGGCGGAGGCGCACCATGCGGTGGCTGGCGAAGCGGTGGCTGGTCCGGTCCGGGCCAGTGGCGCGGTGATCGGCGGGGGCGCGGCAGGTGCCGATGAGCCGGGAGATCGCGGCACTGCGCTCGGCGCGGGGCGGTCCGGCGGGTTCGAGCGTGGTGACACCGAATCCGGTTCGGGCGCGAGTCGGTCGACGGAGACCGGAGCGGGGTCCGCGCGCTTCGGGCCGCCCGCCGCGGTGGCGAAGGCGCACCATGCCGTGTCGGGCGATGCCCGGGTCCGCGACGTGGAGCAAGGCGCATCAGCGCGTCGCGGGAGTCGGTGCGTCGATGCCGGAGCGGTTGGTGCCGGGCCGGTTGGTGCCGTGGCCGGTGCCGCCGAGTCGGGTGCCGCTGTATCCGATGTCAGCGCGGCGGGGAGGTTGCGGGGGGCCGAGTTCATCGCCCGGATGCCGGGTGTGCTGGTGAGAGGAGATGTGGCGTGGGCCGAGACGATGTGAATGTGCTCGTCGTGGACGACGACTTCCGGGTGGCGAACCTGCATTCCGGGATCGTCACGGCGCTACCGGGATTCACGGTGGGCGCGACCGCCACCACGCTCGCCGCGGCGCGGGCGGCGATCGCCGCGCACAGCTTCGATCTGGCCCTGGTGGACGTGTACCTGCCGGACGGTTCGGGGATCGACCTGGTGCGCGAGATCCACTTCGACGCCATGGTGCTCACGGCGGCGACCGAGGCCGAGACCGTGCGCGCCGCGCTCAGCGCGGGTGCGCTCGGGTACCTGGTGAAACCGTTCGACCACACCGCCCTGGCCGCCCGCCTGGCCGGTTATGCCCGGTACCGCCGCATCCTCTCCGCCACCGAGGTGACCGCCCGCGAGGTGGACGCCGCCCTCGAGGCGCTGCGTCCGACGCCGCCGACCGCTCCGGCCGCGGCGGCCTCCTCGACCACCCGGGAGCTGGTCCTGGACGCGGTGCGGGTCGCCGCCTCCCCGCTCTCGGCCGCCGAGGTCTCCACCGTCACCGGCGTCTCGCGCGCCACCGCCCAGCGGTATCTGGCCCTGCTCGTCGCCTCCGGTGAGGTCCGCATGCAGTTGCGCTACGGCAGCACCGGCCGCCCGGAACAGGAGTACATCGCCATCCGGGGCGCCACCGCGTAGCACGACGGAGGAGACCGCACTGCCGCGCGCGGACTATCACCACGCCGCGCTGGACCTCGCGATCGTCGCCGCGAGTCGCTCGGGCTCCGGGGCGTGCTCTCCGCCCGCCGCGATCGCCCCGCCGGAGTCGGCGACAACGGGTACCCTGCTCCGAAACTTTTGTATTTCAATAGTTGGGAATCACGCTCATGCGCAACCGCTTCCGCATCGCCGCCCTGACCTTCGCCCTGGCCGCCGCCTCCTTCGCCACCATCGCCCCGGCCACAGCCGTCCCCCTGACCCCCGCCGAGCCGACACTCCCGGTGGCCCCGCACACCGCCGAACCGGTCGGCTTCGCCTGCATCCTCATCTACCCCACCCCGCCCGAATGCGCACTGGCCTCCCTCTCCGCGGGCCTGTCCGCACAGTGACGGGCTCGTCGCCCCGACCATTCCTGCCCTGCCCACCCGCGCGTACCCCCCGGTCCGCGGGCTCAGCGCCGTCATCGGGCGCGGCCGCGCTCAGTTCGACACAGCCACGCCCAGCGACAGCGCGCCGTAGGGCCGGGGCGCTCCCTCCTGATAGAAGCGGTCCACCTCGCGGAGTTCGAATCCGGCCGTGGTCAACAGTTCCGCGATATCGCGGTTGAGATGGCACCCGCCCGCCACTGTCTTCTGGATCGGGTTGAGGCGATGCTGCCAGGTCTGGACGCCGGGATCGGGAGCCAGTCCGTGTTCGACGAAGTGCAGCGTGCCGCCGGGCAGCAGCACCCGCCGCACCTCGGCCAGCGCCGCCAGCACATCCGGGATGGTGCACAGCGTCCACGTGGACAGCGCGGAGTCGAAGGTGTTGTCGGCGAAGGGAAGCCGCTGCCCGTCGAGTCCCGAGCGCTCCACCGGGACGGGTGCGGCCGCCACCCGCCCCGCCGCCATCCGCCAGCCCAGATCCGCGGGTTCGACGGCGCTCACCGACTCCACCGCGCTCGGATAGAGCGGCACATTGCGGCCGGAGCCGAACCCGATCTCGACCACCCGCCCGCGCAGGTCGGCGCAGGCCCGCTCGCGCAGCGGATCCAGCGCCCGCATACCGCAGGTGAGGTCGACGAGGCGGGGGAGGATGCGGTCTTCGTAGATACCCACGTCCTCACTCTCCCAAGGTCGGGGCCCGGCCGCCAGTGCCGAAACCGCCGAACCGCGACTCAGCGCGGCGGCATTCGCTCGGTGAGCCAGTTCGACAGATAGTCGAGTACGGCCGGGTCCATGGTGGCCTCGATGGCCGCGTACTCGTCGGGCGTGCCCTTGTCGGCCGGCTGTAGCAGATGGTTGAGCCCGTCGAAGGTGTGGACGGTGGCATCCGGATTGTCCGCCAGCAGATTTCGCATGGGCCCTTCGTTCTGAGCGGCGGGCACCTGGAGATCCTTGCCGCCGTACACGGCCAGGGTCGGCACCCGCAGCGCCGAGAGTGCCGGGGCGGGATCGTAATTCAGCAGCGCCGCCATATACGGGCTCGCCATCTGGGCCGCCGCCTCCTCCGGTGAGCGCTCGTCCTCCGGGAGGCTGTTGTTGTGTTCGATCACGTACCGGCGGGCCGCTTCCAGGTCGCCGGTGCGGACGATGGCGATCAGCCCCGTCACGAAGCCGACCTGCTCGCTGATCTCCTCCGGTGTCGCCCCCTGGGCGGCCATGATGAGCCGGTTCTGCTCCAGCAGCACCTCCGAGCCCGGCACCGCCGGACCGGCCAGCAGGATCGTGAACGCCACCCTGCTGTCGGGGCGTGCCGCGGCCAGGGGCGCGAGGTAGCCGCCCTCGCTGTGGCCGAGCAGTCCGATGCGGTCGGCGTCGATATCGTCGCGGCCGCGCAGGTAGTTCAGCCCGGCGATGATGTCGTCGGTCAGTTCCTGGTAGGTGGCGTGTTCCAGATTGCCGCCGGTTCCGCCGACGCCGCGGTCGTCGGTGCGCAGCACGGCGTATCCGGCGCGGGTGAGGGTATCGGCGAGCAGCAGGAACGGCTTGTGCCCGAGCAGGGTTTCGTCGCGGTCCTGCGGTCCGCTGCCGGTGATCAGCACGACGGTCGGGAACGGTCCGGTGCCCTCGGGCCGGGAGAGCGTCCCGGCGATGGTGATCTCACCGCTGGGGTAGGACACCTCTTCGGTGGCGTACGGGAACGGCGGTTCCGGTTCCTGCGGGCGCGGCGGCCCCTCGACCCGGCCGCGGGTCAGATTCAGCGGAAACTGTTCTCCGCCTTGGCTGAACTTGCCCTCGATGGTGTCGCTGTCGCGGTTGTAGGTCCCCTCGAACTTCGGGTCGCCTGGGACGTCCGGAATGCTGAAGGTGACCTTGTCCGGATCGGCGCTCACCCCGGTCAGCGGTGCCGCGGCCACGCCCTGCTCCGGAATGTCGACGGTGGCCTCGCCGTCGTTGGCGAAGTTCACCCCGATGGCGAGCTGCCGGCCGGGGAGTTCGATACTGCCGTGCCAGTCACCGCTCACCTGTTCGGGTGTCGGTGTGGCGTCATCCTTTCCGCATCCGGCCGCCACCAGGGCGACCACGGCGGACAGGATCAGCAGGAGTGACCGCAGCGTGCGCATACCTCACCCTACGCATGTCCGGAACGCGGCCGCTTCGGTTACGCGCCGATAACCGGTCGGACACCGTGGATAACCACTCGGACGTCCGACATAACAGGGCGGGTTCCGTCGTTGCCGCCGTCGGTCGGGCGTCCGTACCGTGGACGGTGTGAGCAATGTCGCTTCCCTCCCCGGTGCCGCATCCCTTCCCGCTGGTGTCGGCGGTTATGCCGCCGCCGAATTCATCCCTCTGGTACGTACTTTCGCGAGGATCATGGGCGGCAGACCGGGTGCGGGAGGTGGGCTGGCCGTGCACCGGCACGGCGAGCCCCTGGTCGACATCTGGATCGGCGACGGCGAAACCGGCCGTCCGTGGGGTCCGGAGACCGGCAGCATCGTGTTCTCCGCGACCAAGGGCATCGCGGCCACGGTGATCCATCGCCTCGCCGACCGCGGACTCATCGACTACGCCGCACCGGTCGCCGAGTACTGGCCCGAATTCGGGGCCAACGGCAAGGACCGGATCACGGTGCGGCAGCTGCTGTCCCATCGCGCCGGACTGTCCGGGCTGCCCGCCATCGCGCGCGGGCTCGACGAGGTGCTCGACCACCGGCTCATGGAGGAGCGGCTGGCCGCGGCGAAACCCGACCACCTGCTGGGTGTTCCGACCTATCACGCCCTCACCTTCGGCTGGCTGTGCGGCGGGCTGGCCCGCTCCGTCACCGGTCGCGGCATGGCCGAGCTGTTCCGTACCGAGGTCGCCGAGCCGCTCGGCACCGACGGCATCCATCTGGGC
>NZ_JASCXP010000419.1:0-6548 GCF_030010695.1 Nocardia sp. CC201C | reverse complement strand
TGGTGGGCGCTGAGCCCCGCGGGGGCCTCCCCGGGTGGTGACCGCCCCGAAGCCATGTCGGCGTGCGGCTCAGCGACGCGCCGGGAAGTGGCGGATCACGCCCTCCTGCACCGTACTGGCCAGCAGTTCACCGGCGCGCGAATAGAAGTGCCCACGCGCCAGCCCGCGCGATCCGGCGGCCACCGGCGATTCCGTGGCGTACAGCGCCCAGTCGTCGAAGCGGAAGGGACGGTGGAACCAGATGGAGTGGTTCACCGTCGCCGCGATGATGCGGTCCAGCCCCCAGGACAGGCCGTGCGTGGTGATGATCGAGTCCAGCACCGTGGTGTCCGACGAATACGCCAGCGCCGCAACGTGAATCAGCGGATCGTCGGGTAGCGCCCCGTCGGTGCGCATCCACACCCGATTGTGGTTGAGCTTCTCCCCCGTGCCCTTGAGGATCCAGGCCGGATCGTTCGTGTACCGCATATCGATGGGATGCGGTGCGTTGACGAACATCTCCAGCCGGTCCTCGAGTCCGGCGAAGGTCTCCTCGATCCGCGGCAGTCCCTCCGGATCGGGCACCTCGGGCAGCGGCACCCCGTGCTCGAGGCCCTTGCCCCAGTCCTGGAAAGCCGCCAGCATGACGAACAGTTCCTGATCGTCCTGGAAGGCGGTCACCGTCCGGTTGGCGAAGGCGCGCCCGTCGCGGTGGCGGTCCACCCGGTACTCGATCGGCTTCTTGGGATCGCCGCCGCGCACGAAATGCGCGTTGACGGCGTGCACCGGGCGTTCGGGTCCAACGGTGCGGCCCGCGGCGATGATCGCCTGCGAGACCAGCTGCCCGCCGAAGGTGCGGCTCCACACCTTCTCCGGATGGTGGCCGATGAAGATGTCCGGCCCGGCCTCTTCGAGGTCGAGCAGCTCCAGCAGCACTTCCAGATCGGCGGCCCGGGACAGCGCTCCCGGCTCCGCGATCTCCTCGCCCAGTGACGCACTCACCTCAGTGATCCTCCTCGCCGATACGGTGAACGTGAATCATATTGGTGGAGCCCACGGTTCCCGGCGGCGAACCCGCCACGATGACCACCAGATCGCCCTTCTTGTACCGCCCGATGGACAGCAGCGCGTGATCGACCTGATGGATCATCTCGTCGGTATCGGCCACCCGCGGCACGATGAAGGTTTCGGTGCCCCAGGTCAATGCCAGCTGGCTGCGGATCTCCGGCTGCGGGGTGAAGGCCAGCAGCGGCAGCGGGGTGTGCAGGCGGGCCAGGCGGCGCACCGTGTCACCGGACTGCGTGAAGGCGACCAGGGCCTTGGCATTGAGCCGCTCGCCGATATCGCGGGCGGCGTAGGAGATGACGCCGCGCTTGGTGCGGGGCACATGCGTCAGCGGCGGCACCCGGCTGGAGGTCTCGCCCTCGACCGCGTGCACGATGCGGGCCATGGTGCGCACGGCCTCGATCGGGTACGCGCCGACGGAGGTCTCACCGGAGAGCATGACCGCGTCCGCACCGTCCAGCACCGCATTGGCAACATCGGAGGCCTCGGCGCGGGTGGGCCGGGAATTGGAGATCATCGACTCCAGCATCTGGGTCGCCACGATGACCGGCTTGGCGTTCTCGCGCGCCATCTGGATGGCCCGTTTCTGCACCAGCGGCACCTGCTCGAGCGGCAGCTCCACGCCCAGATCGCCGCGCGCCACCATGATGGCGTCGAAGGCGAGCACGATGGCCTCGAGATTGTCGATGGCCTCGGGCTTCTCCAGCTTGCCGATCACCGGAACGCGGCGGCCGACGCGATCCATCACGTCGTGCACCAGCTCCACATCCGAGGGCGAGCGCACGAAGGACAGCGCGATGAAGTCCACGCCCAGCTTGAGGGCGAATTCCAGGTCGTCGATGTCCTTCTCGGACAGCGCCGGGACGGAGACGTCCATCCCCGGCAGCGAGACGCCCTTGTTGTTGGAGACCGGGCCGCCCTCGGTCACCCGGCACACCACGTCGTTACCCTCGACGTGGTCCACGGTCAGCCCGACCTTGCCGTCGTCGACCAGCAGCCGGTCGCCCGACTTGGCGTCCGCGGCCAGTTCCTTGTAGGTGGTCGACACCCGGTCGTGGGTGCCCACCACATCGTCGACCGTGATGCGGACGACCTCGCCGGTCGCCCAGAAGGTCTTCCCGTCTCCTTCGAACCGGCCGAGGCGGATCTTCGGTCCCTGGAGATCGGCGAGAATACCTACCGCGCGGCCCAGATCGTCGCTGGCCTGACGCACCTTCTTGTAGTTCTCGGCGTGATCGGAGTGCTCGCCGTGGCTGAAGTTCAGCCGCGCCACATCCATTCCGCTCTCGACGAGTTCCCGAATCCTTTCCTCGGACGACACCGCCGGTCCGAGCGTGCATACAATTTTCGTCCGTCGCATCACACGTCAACCCTAGACCTGCCCACACACTCCCGCTCACCGGGCACACCGCAACAGTGGGCGGCGGCCGGGTGAACAGCGAGCGTGGCGCACGTCACGCTTGGAGGAATGCCCAGCAACCCCTCAGCGAGCGACGTGACGCGCTAGACGAGTCTCCAGTCCGGACTGCGCGAATCCGAGGATCAGGCAGATGACCCAGTAGTAGACCGCGGCCACGCCGTAGAGGGCGAAGAAGTCGAAGGTCGGGGCCGCCGCCAGCTGGGCGGTGCGCAGCAGTTCGGTCACCAGGATGGTCGATGCCAGCGAGGTGTCCTTCACCAGCGAGATGAGAGTGTTGGACAGCGGCGGCACCGCGATGCGGGCGGCCTGCGGCAGGATGATCATCCGCAGCGCCTGCGGATAGGTCATGCCGACCGCGTACGACGCCTCCCACTGCCCGTGCGCCACCGACAGGATGGCCGCGCGGATCACCTCGGCGGCGTACCCGCCCACATTGAGGCTGAACGCGATGACCGCCGCCGGGAACGGGTCGATCACGATATCCAGCTGGGGCAGCGCGTAGAACACGATGAACAGCTGCACCAGCAGCGGCGTCCCGCGAATGATCGAGATGTAGAACCGGGCCGGCGCGGACAGCAGCCGGACCGGCGACATCCGCGCCAGCGCCACGAACAGCGCGAGCACCAGCCCGATGACGAAGCTGATGGCGGTCAGCGGCAGCGTCTTGGTGACGGTGGCCTCCAGCATGGGCCAGAGGTTCTGCCGAATGAGATCCCAGGTGGCGGCATCCATCTTCGGTGCGGCGTCTACTCGGAGACGTCGACGCCGAAGTACTTCTCGGAGATCCGCGCCAGGGTGCCGTCGGCCCGCAACTCCGCCAGGGCCTGATTCACCTGGTCGATGAGCTCCTGGGAATCCTTGCGGGCGGCGAACACCTGCTGGGAGACCTCACCGGTCTTGCCCGCGACCCGCACCTCGTTGGTGCTGTGCTGCTTGGTGTACTCGGCCACGGCCAGGGAGTCGTTGACGGTGGCGTCCACGCGGCGGGTGTTGAGCAACTGGATGGCCTGCACGAAGCCCTCCACGCCCTCGACCTTGCAGCCCGCGTCACCGGCCACCTTCGACCAGTTGGAGGTGGTCGACTGCGCGCAGACCTTGCCGTTCAGATCGGCGAGGGAGGCGATGTCGGTGGTGTCCTGGCGGGTGACGATGACACCCTCGGAGACGGTGTAGGGCTGCGACAGCGCGTACTTCTCGGCGCGGGCGGGGCTCGCGGTCACCTGGTTGGCGACCAGATCGAAGCGCTTGGATTCCAGGCCCGCGAAGATGGCGTCCCAGGGGGTCTGCACGAATTCGACGGAGCGGCCGAGCTTGTCGGCGACGGCGGTGATGACCTCGACGTCGTAGCCGGTGAGTTCGCCGTTCTGTTGGTAGCTGAACGGGGAGTAGGTGCCCTCGGTGCCGACCTTCAGCACGTTCGGGTCGTCGTCGTTGCCACCGCAGGCGGTGAGCCCGGCGGCGGCGACGATGGCGAGTACGGCGGCGAACAACTTACGGCGCACGGTGAACCTCTCCTCGAGCGTGGACAGGCCACGCGACAGACAACCGGTACAGGGTACGCCGGGAACCGACCGTCCGGGACCTCAACGATTGCCGCGCGCGCAAACCTGGTGCGATCGACGAGCAGATGATAACGATGGGCGGGCGGCATCGGCGTTCGATGCCGCCCGCCCGGGGCGCGTGTCCCGTGGAATCAGTCGCGTACGAATCAGTCGCGCAGGGGACGACCGTAGGGGTCGGGCACCTTGCCGATCAGGATGAGTATGCCGTCGATCAGGCCCCAGATGCTGCCGATACCGCAGGTGAGCACGGTGACCACGATCTGCCAGACGGCGATCTGGTTGTAGCCCAGATAGAAGCGGCCGATGCCGAAACCACCCAGGAAGATCTGCAGCAGGCCCGCGATGAGCTTCTGCTTGTCCGACAGCGGGGTGCCGTAGATATCGCGGCCGAACGGCGCTTCGGGATCGACGCCCGGACCGAACTGCGCGGGCGGGTAACCGCCGGGCTGACCGTATCCCGGCTGCGCGAAACCGGGCTGACCGTAACCGGGCTGCGGATATTGCGGCTGCGACTGGCCGTAGGGCTGCTGCTGGTGCGGCTGGGCGTACGGATCGGCGCTCTTGCCCAGATCCGGACCGGTGCCCGGCGCACCGTACTGCGGCCCTTGGCCGGGCTGCTGCTGATAGGGATCGGTCACGGTGTTCTCCTCATCGATACTGCGATACCGCGCGGGCGGTCAGGACTTGGTGTCGTCCGTGTCGCCGGGCTTGGCGGGGTCGGTCTGCTCGGGCCGGGTTGCCGGGGATTCGGGCTCGGCGGTCTCGGACGGGTTATCGTCCGCGGGGTCGGTTTCGTTGTCGTCGGCTTCCGTGGACCCCGAGCCGGACGCCTTCTCCGCGGGTTCCGTGTCCGTGGGTTCCTTGTCCGCGGGCTCCTTGTCCGCGGGCTCCTTCTCCGCGGGCTCCTTCTCCGTGGACTCCTTCTCCGTGGACTCCTTCTCCGTGGACTCCTTCTTATCCGTGGCCCCCTCGCCGGTGGGCTGCCGCCCGTCCGTAGCTTCGGCGTCCGCGGCCGCCTCGGTCTCGGGCGCCGTGCCCTTGGTCAGCGGCACGCGGTCGTCCTCGGCGCTGTCACCCTCGGCGGCATCACCGGCCGCCGTGGCCGTCGCCGCGGTGGCGGCCCCGGCCGCGCCGTAGGCGCGCAGCTTCGACAGCTGCCACGGCCACGGGCGGTCGTCCTTGGAGCGCAGCTGCTCGGCCGTTTCGCGCCCCTTGGTCGCCAGCACGAAATACGCTATCGCACAGAGGAATACGATGGCAGAGGTGAAGGAGTTGACGCGGATGCCCGCGATGTGGGTGGCCTCGTCGTCACGCAGCAGCTCCACCCAGAAGCGGCCGAAGCAGTAGACCGCCACGTAGAGCGCGAACAGGCGGCCGTGGCCGATGCGGAACTTCTTGTCCAGGTAGAGAAGTGCGGCCACGCCGAGCAGATTCCACACCATCTCGTAGAGGAAGGTGGGGTGCACGACCTTCTCCACCACGCCGGTGGAGACGCCGTCCATCATGTCGAGCTGGCCGTTGGAATCGAAGCGCAGGTAGATCTCCAGGCCCCACGGGACCGTGGTCTCCCGGCCGTAGAGCTCCTGGTTGAACCAGTTGCCGAAGCGGCCGATGGCCTGTGCCAGCAGAATGCCGGGTGCGATGGCATCGCCGAAGGCGGGCAAGGAGATTCGATAGACGCGACAGGCGATCCACGCGCCGACGCCGCCGAGCAGCACCGCACCCCAGATCCCGAGGCCGCCCTCCCAGATCGCCCACCAGTCGCCCGTGGCGTTCTCCCCGAAGTACTTCTGCCAATCGGTGGCCACGTGATAGAGCCGCCCGCCGACGAGGCCGAACGGCACCGCGAACATGGCCACATCGAGGACCGTGCCGCCCTCTCCCCCACGCCGCAGCCACCGCTTCTCGCCGAGCCAGATGGCCGCGACGATGCCGATGATGATGCACAGCGCGTAGGCACGCAGCGGGAACGGCCCGATATCCCAGACACCGCGCGGCGGTGAGGGAATATAGGCCAGGACGTCGGCGGCACTGCCGGACAGGACACTGTCAGCCAGGACTCGATAGGTCACGGCCCCAACCGTAGCGGAAGCGGCCCGCCACGCACGGAACGCGGGCACGCCCCGCCGACTCGGCACGCCGCGCACCGCCGCATCCGCCCGCCCACCGCACGCGGATCGAACGGCTCGAACGGCCGGATGATCCGCACGGCCGGAGCCGCCCATGCGGAATCCGGAGAGCCCCGATGAACCGCGTACCCGGTCGTAGCGCGGGCGTTGAGCGTGGAAGCGCAAGCGGCGAAATCCCACCCGACGAACGGGTGCGACGGTCGCGGGAGGTCCGGATGTGGCGCGGGCGATCTCTCGCGATCACCGCCGGACTCGCGGGCACCGCCACGGCTACCCCGACAACCGGCGCGGGATGAGAAGGCCCTGGAACCGCCGCACCTCAGTCGCGCTGGCCGCCGCACCTCAGTCGCGCTGGCCGCCGCACCTCAGTCGCGCTGGCCGCCGCACCTCAGT
>NZ_JASCXP010000418.1:0-6562 GCF_030010695.1 Nocardia sp. CC201C | reverse complement strand
GGCGGGCACGCTCAGCGCGAGAACGCCCAGCACCAGCAGGTGACTGTTGATCATGGCGTCCACCCACAGCCCGGCGTCCACCCACAGCGACGCCACCACGACCGCGATGACCGACGCCGCCCAGGCGGGCAGTGACAGGCGGGGTGCGAGCGCCACCGCGAGGCCCTGGATCAGGGCGAGTCCGACAGCGCGGCGGTCCGTCAGCCCGGTATCGGATTGCAGGGTGTGCAGCACGACCGCGAACACCAGCGCCGCGAGCACCAGCAGGGCGGCCGACAGCGCCTGGCCCCACCGGAAGCGGCCGAGATCTGCCGAGATCAGCTCGAGCATGAGTCCACGATCTCAGATATCGGCGCGGTTCAGGGTGCGCCTGGCCAATCCGAGCGCCGTCACCGCCCCCGCCGCCACCAGCGCCAGGCGCGGCCAACCACCCAGCGAGCCCATGAGTTCCGGTGCCCCGTCGGCACTCTGCGACAGCTTCGCCACCACCGCGCTGGGCGCGACGACGGTCACCCACCGGTGCAGCTCCCCCAGCGCCTGGGCGGCGGTGACCTGGGGCAGCACCACATGTGCGGTGATCACGGCCACCGCACCGGCCGAACTCCGCAGCGCCACCCCGACCGCCAGACCCAGCGCGGCGACGGCCGGGAAGCAGCAGTAGATGCCGAGCAGCCCCGGAAATGCTTGTCCGTCAGCGTATCTCGTGCCGTCGATGACCGCGCCGCCGATCAGCCAGGCGGCCGTCACGGCGGGTATGCCGACCGCGGTGGACACCGTGACCACCAGCAGGGCTTTCGCCGCCAGCAGCAGATCCCGCCACGGGGTGGCGGTCAATACCGGCCGGATGGTGCCCGATCCGAATTCGGTGGTCACGACCAGCGCGGCCCAGGCTCCGATCACGGCCAGCGCCAACGAGGTTCCGGTCAGCGCACCGCCGAGGACGGTGTCGTCCGGTTCCAGGCTGCCGGTCAGCCCGACCACGGCGGCCATGACCGGCGGCACGGCCAGCGCCAGCAGCGGCAGCAGCCACAGGCTGCGCGCCGAGCGCATCTTGATCACCTCGGAGCGCAGCTGATCGCGCAGCAGGGGCGCGAGCGGCGCTGCCGTGACGGTCATCGGTGGGACCTCCTTCCCAGGGATACCGACACGGCGTCTTCGGACACCACGCCCACGGGCACCATGTCGACGGACAGCACGTCGACGGACAGCACGTCGACGGACAGCATGTCGACGGGCACCATGTCGACGGACAGCATGTCCGCGGACAGCATGTCGACGGGCAGCATGTCGGGCAGGGCGTTCGCGGCCGGCGGGTACCCGGTGCGAACCAGGCGCGTGACGGCGCGTGTCATGCGCTCTCCCGGACGTCGCGCTGCCGGTATTGCCGGTGTGCGGCAACCAGCTCCGTGTACACGTCCTCCACCGAGGCGCGCACCGGGGTCAGCTCGTCGAGCACGATGCCGCGATCGGCCGCCACCCGCCCGATCTCGCGCGGCGACAGCCCGCGCACGGTCGCGACCTCGCCCCGCAGTTCGGCCGCCCCGCCCAGGGCGGCGGTGAGCGCCACCAGGTCGGCGCTGCGCACCCGGACCACGGATTCGGCTCCCCGGGCGACGAATTCGCCGATCGGCTGGTCGGCGAGCAGCCGCCCCGCCCCGATCACCAGCAGGTGGTCGGCCACCAGTTCCAGTTCGCTCATCAGGTGGCTGGACAGCAGCACGGTCCGACCCTCGTCGGCCATATCGCGTAGCAGCCCTCGAATCCACCGGATCCCCGCGGTATCGAGTCCGTTCATCGGCTCGTCCAGGATCAGCACCCCGGGATCGCCCAGCAGCGCCGCCGCGATGCCCAATCGCTGCCGCATCCCCAGGGAGAACCCGCCGACCCGGCGACCGGCCACATCGGCCAGCCCCACCAGTCCGAGCACCTCGTCCACCCGCTCCGCCCGAATCCCGGTGCAGGCGGCCAGCATCGCCAGATGCGCGGCGGCGGTGCGCCCCGCCAGCACATCGCCCGCGTCCAACAGCGCGCCCACGGTGCACAGCGGCCGCCGCAAGTCGCGATACCGCCGCCCGCACACCGTCACCTCCCCCCGGGTAGGCGCGTCGAGCCCGAGCACCAGCCGTAACGTGGTCGACTTCCCCGAGCCGTTGGGTCCCAGAAATCCGGTCACCCGCCCCGGTCGCACCACGAACGTCGCGTCCGCGACGGCTCGCGTCCGCCCGTAGTACTTCGTCAGTCCCCGCGCCTCGATCATGGGTCGACGCTATGCGCGCACCGGGTGCGTCCACATCCCTCCCGCGGGCGGTTTCGCCCGTCCCCCGTGCGAGGGATGCGGATTCGAGCTATCGGTGCACGAGTGCGGGCGTCTCGGCGACCGGTTCGCGCCGACGCAGCCGGGTGCGGCGCTCCCAGAGTCCGGCCAGCAGGGCGGTGAGGCCGACGTAGGCGAAGCCGAGCAGGACGTCGACGACATAGTGTTCGCCGCCGTAGACGAGGGTGAACGACATGGCCGCCGGGAAGAGGGCCAGGGGGACGCGCAGCCACCACGAGGTGAGCAGCGGCCACAGCGTCACGGTCACCAGCACGGCGAAGGCGGTGTGCAGCGAGGGCAGCGCGGCGACATAGTTGCCGTGCTGTTCGAGCCAGCCCGCGCTGGTGTCGGACGGCACCAGTCCCAGCCCGAATCCGGAGATGCGGCGGACCTCCTCGGTGATCGCGCCCTCGCGGCTGGCGTACCAGGGCGGGGCGGCGGGCACCAGGATGTAGGTCAGCAGCGCCAGGTAGGACAGGATGAGGATGCGCCGCATGTACCGCGCCCACAGCGGCCGCGAGTACACGTAGAAGATGGCGGCCACCGCCCACGGCACGATGAAATGCGTGGTGTAGACGACGCCGATGATCGGCGTCCACCACGGCTCCCCGTCGGACGCCAGGTGCTCCTGCAACCAGACCGTCGGCAGCGCGCCCCCGAACAACGCCCGTTCCGCCGCGACCAGTTCCGCCATCCGCAGTGGCATTCCGAGCGTATCGGCGAGATCGCGGGTGACGTCGTACACCACCAGCGCGCCGATCAGTGGGAGCCAGTCCACCAGCACCCGCAGGTGGTCACGCCACGGCCGGTCGATGGTGAACGCCACCACCCCGGTGAGAATCCAGGCCGCCTCCACCAGCCGCCCGGACGGCAGTCCCCCGGCGAGTACCGTGACGACCAGAGCCGTCAGATATGTGTATCGCACCACGGCCCGCACGGTGGGCCGTCCCGGTGGAGCGCCGGGAGCGTCGTCGGCTGTCGTCTGAGAGGATTCGGTCCACAACCCCGCCATTCACACAGTGTTCCACGCCCGTTCATCGGGCGGACGGCCGAGCCGCCCGATACCCGCGACTCCAGGTCGGTCGCCACACTCTGCCACGGCCACCGCCGCATCGATCTCGGCGGCGAACACGCGTTTCGCGAATTCGGTGACGACTGGAGTCAGCAGGCGCTGAAATCGTTCGCAACTCCTTCGCCACTGTCGAATAAATGCTATAGAAGCACGGGTAATTGATCTGGTTGTAACTCCGAAACCATTGCCCCACAAGGAAACTCAGACGTGACAAAGTGTTACCATCCGGAAATACCCCCTTGATTAGGCTGCTATCCGGCGACAGGGGATATCCCTTTCGCACAGCGGAGATCGAAGGAGAGAACAATGGGATTGCTCGCCGGTCTGATCGACATCGTTGGTAGCCTGCTGCATTTACTGCTCGGCGGCCTGTGAGGCAGCGCGGGTCCGCACCCCGCGCTGACCGACTCCGATAGGACACGACTACCCGCCCCGCGCCGGATGCGGGGCGCGGGGCGGGTAGATCACATCTCCCCCTTTGTATTTCGGCCCCACCCGGATAGCCCGCCATTGACTCCACGGCCGGTACCCAGCAGGCTGAGCGTCATGCTGCCCCGCCTGACGATCGGTTGCCTGTCCGCCGTGCTCATGCTCGCCCTGACCGGTTGCGGCAAGGAGGAACTCGGTGATCGGAGCGGACCACCGGACGCCATCTACGACGTGGACTACGTCGAGATCTTCCGCAATACCGACAGTTTCCCGAATATCGCACGAGTGTGCGTGCGCGGCATAGCCTTCGCGGCGACCTCCACCGGTCGCGGCGAGAACGCCGGCGGCGCGGGTCCGCTCATCCGGGTCACCGAATGGGACAGCTTCTGCGCCGGAAAATGACCGCCGACAGACCTCCGGGCCGCCCGTTCAGCGAGCCGCCGCGCCGTCCGACCCCGGGGCACCGCAACCGCGGCGCGCGGTTGCGTGGGCGAGCATGGCCAGGCTCGCCTCGTGAATCAGGACGTCCAGTTCGTCGAGCACCGCGGTGACCGCCAGGCTGGCGGTACACAGCTGCGCTGGATCGGCGTCGAGCCGGTCGAATACCGCACGCAATCCATGCAATTGCAGTCCAGCCTCGAACAGGTGCTGCACCATGCGATCACTGGCCTCGACGACGACCGGATCTGCGGTCCGGCCGGGCACGAACAGCCGCGGCGGCTCCCCTTCCTCTCCGAGGCGGGGACCGGGGGCGAAACGGAAGGGCGGTGCGAGTTCGGCCATGGGGGCCTCCGATGTCACGGGCGCGTGAATACGACGGATGCGATTCGCCAGCCGCGCTTCCGGACTCGGTGAAATCTTGTGCCCGATCCTACGCGCTCATTCACGCGGTGCACCCCTTCGCTAGCCACCTCGACGCGGTCGCGGGGCGCGATCGACACCGAAACGCGGTGGGATCGGTTCGCTTCCGGTCATGACGCGCACTATCTCCGCCGCCAGCCGGGCGAGCTTGACATTGCGCTGATGGGAGGCCGTCCGCAGGACTCCGAACGCCTCCTCGGAGCCACAGCGACGCTGCATCATGATCATGCCGAGCGCTTGGTCGATCACGGCCCGCGATCCCAGCGCCTCCCGCAGCTGCGCGGTCAACTCGGCTTGGCGGGCGGTGGCCAGGACCGCATCCAGCAGGACCGCGATCTGCGTGGCGGTCAATTCGATCGCCCCACGCATCGCCTCGTCGAATCCGTGCACGCGGGGGGAGTACAGATGTAGCGCACCGATGGCCGAGCCGTCGGTACGCAGGGGCTCGAAGTGAATGGATCGCACGCCGTGCGCGAGCATTCGCGCCGGATACGCACCCCACCGCCGCTCGGCGGCCGTATCCGGCACAGAGACCGGTCTCCCGGTTTCGATCGTCTCCCGGCACGGGCCCTGCCCGTCGCCGTGCGCGGATTCGGCGATCGGCACCGCGTGGGCGATACTCGGACCAACCGTCACGGGACCGGGGTCGCGGTGCAGGGTGACTCCGGCCAGCGGATGGCCCGGCAGCATTCTCGAAGCGGTATCGGCGAATTCGCCCAGGGTCGCCACCACGTCGCGTGCCGACACCATCACGGCCGTCAATGCGGCCAATCCCCGCGCCAACTCATCCGGCGCGGACAGCTCCTGCGCCATGGGAAGCCCACTCCTCATCCGCGAGTCGCGTCGCGTAGCTTTCCGACCTGTGCCTCTCATACCCGGCACACCGAGGAACAAACCCATACGGCAACGGGGACAATGCAATCCAATGGTCAACAACCGGTATCGACCGCCGCATCGATCAGCCCGTCCAACGCCACCAGGGACGATGCCGGATCGCTGTAGGTCAGTTCCGGGCATTGTTCGGACCACGCCACGAACGCCCTCATTTCCGGCGACCAGCGCACCTGAATGGTGGGCAGCAGTATTCGCGAATTCTCCGCGTCGTGCACCGAGTCCCCCTTTCCGGATCGACTTCCCCTGCGGGTCGTCCCGGCGCCCTGAGACCATTTCTACGGTACGCGTCAAAACTGTTGTTTCGCAGAGCTTTTCACATTCCGGCAACACGACTGTCGGCGCGGCGATCATTGTCGAAGGCGCGGAGCAGATCCGCCGCCACGCTCACCGCGATGACGGCCGGCTCCTTCCCGGTGATCTCGGGCAGGCCGATGGGAGTGGTGATCCGGTCGATGGCGGCGGCGTCGTGCCCGCCCTCGGCGGCCAGGCGCTGGCGGAACCGCGCCCATTTGGCCGACGATCCGATCAATCCGATCGAACCGAGTTCGGGCAGGCGCAGGGCGGCGTCGCACAGGGCGGCGTCCTCGGCGTGATCGTGGGTCATGATCAGGACGTGCGTCCCGGGCGGCAGCTCGGCGAGCACCTCCTCGGGCAGCAGCGGCGTGTGGTGCACGTGCACCTGCGCCACCGCGTCCGCGAGCACGCCGAGCCGATCCTCGGCGAGCTGGTCCGGGCGAGTGTCGATGAGATGCAGATCGAGTTCGTGGCGGGCCAGGATGCGGGCCAACTCCCACCCGACGTGCCCGACGCCGAAGATCGCCACCGCGGGCACCACCGGCAGCGGTTCGAGCAGCACGGTGACGGTACCGCCGCAGCACTGCACCCCGTGCCGGTTGGTGACCTTGTCGTTGAGCGCGAATTCCATCAGCTCCGGCTCCGCACCGGGCGCGAGCAGTTCGCGGGCCCGATCGATGGCGACGGCCTCGATATTG
>NZ_JASCXP010000417.1:0-6563 GCF_030010695.1 Nocardia sp. CC201C | reverse complement strand
GGACGTGAGTGCCGCCGCGGACGTGAGTGCCGCCGCGGACGTGAGTGCTGCTGCGGACGTGAGTGCTGCCGCGGACGTGAGTGCTGCTGCGGACGCGAGTACCTCCGCTGGTTCGGGTACCGCCGCGGACGCGAGTACCGCCGCGGACGCGAGTTCCGCGGCCGACGTGAGTGCTGCCGCTGGCTCCGGTACCGCCGCCGCTGGCCCGAGCGCCGCCACCTGTGCGAGTCGCACAGCGATCCCGGCGACCGCGACCGATATGAGCACCGGAGCCGCCACACCGCTCGCTCCAGGTGGGGCGGGCACTGCCCCTGCCACGACCGGTGCGGCCGCGGCTGATGCCTCCGTAGGTGCGGGCGCGTCGACCGGTGCCGGTGCCCACCCGGGGGCCGCGACGTCGCCGGAACCCGCACCCAGTGGCATCCCCGTGGTCGAGAACCTCGCCATCCGCGGCGATGTGCTGACCTTCGACTGGCCGCTCGGCGTCACCGAGGTCATGGTCGTGGTCCGCACCGATTCCCCGCCGGTCGCCCCCGACGATCCCGATGCCCGCGCCTGGAAGCTCACCAACACCCGCTACCAGATCGACGGCGGCGTCCGCCTGCCCGCCGATATCCCGCGCCCCTGCCATATCGCCATCGCCTCCACCCGGCGTGAGCCCAACGGAATGCTCACGGTGGCGGTCGGGTTCGCGCCGTCCGCCCGCATCCGCTGGGAGTTGTGAGCCCGCACAGCCGTGGGCGGGTGATCAGCAGAGCCGTGGGCGGGGTAATCGCACAGTCGTGGGCGGCTGACCAGCACAGTCGTGGGCGGCTCGAGCAGCGTGCGACCGCGCATGGGAATCTGGTGGGAGCCGCCGCTGTTGCCGCAGGGAGTGCGTGCGGCGCGTGGTCGTGAGCAGAGAGGCGGAGCTGGGTGAATCCGAAGCTGATGGCGGTGAGCGACATCCATGTCGGTCATCAGGGCAACAAACCGGTGGTGGAGCGGATCCGGCCGGACTCGCCCGAGGACTGGCTGATCCTGGCCGGTGACGTGGGCGAGAAGACCGACGACATCCGCTGGGCGCTGGAAACCCTGCGCGGCCGCTTCGCCAAGGTGATCTGGGTGCCCGGAAATCACGAATTGTGGACCACCGCAAAGGATCCCGTGCAGATCCACGGCGCTCCCCGCTACGACTACCTGGTCTCGATGTGCCGCGACCTGGATGTGATCACCCCGGAGGACCCGTTTCCGGTCTGGACCGGCGCGGGTGCGGAGGAGTACGGCGGCGCGGTCACCCTCGCTCCGCTGTTCGTCCTCTACGACTATTCGTGGATGCCCGACGGTGCGCTCACCAAGGCGCAGGGCCTGTCCATCGCCCGGGACCGCAATGTGGTCGCCACCGACGAGTTCCTGCTCTCCCCGCAGCCGTACGCCACCCGCGACGCGTGGTGTCACGCCCGCGTGCAGTACACCCAGCGCCGCCTGGACGCGCTCGCCCCCGATACCCCGCTGGTGCTCATCAACCATTTCCCGCTGCTGCGCGACCCCACCAAGATGCTGTTCTACCCGGAGTTCGCGCTGTGGTGCGGCACCGAACTCACCGAGGACTGGCACATCCGCTACAACGTGGTGTGCTCGGTCTACGGTCACCTGCACATTCCGCGCACCACCTTCCACGAGGGCGTGCGCCACGAGGAGGTGTCGCTGGGCTATCCGCGCGAATGGCAGCGGCGCGGGCTGCCGGACCAGCTGCTGCGCCAGATCCTGCCGACACCGCAGTACGGCCCGGACGATCTGAATGCCTGGGGCGGACACTTCAAGATCACGCCCGAGATGGAGAAGATGGCGGCGGAGATGCGGGCACAGGCCGACAAGCGGCGCGGACTGGCCTAGCGGAACTGGATTTCGCAGCTCGACGGCTTTCTGCCGGTATCGATCTATCGGTAGCCGAATATTCGCCCTATCCGCGCTGCGGCGTGCGTGCCGACCGCCTCGCTGTGATGATGGGGGAGTGCGCGAGCTGCTGCCGCAACTGCTCGACCGGGTCCGTCGCGGGCCGGTCGCGCTGGCACGCATTATCGACGTCACCGGCGCGGGACCCCGCGAGGTGGGTGCCGCCATGCTGGTCACCCCGTCGGGTGAGGTCATCGGTTCCCTGTCCGGCGGCTGCGTCGAATCGGCCGTGGTGGACTCGGCGGTCGCCGTGCTGCGCGGCGCGGACGCCGTTCTCGAACGCTTCGGCGTGGCCGACCCCGACGGTATCGCCGTCGGCCTGACCTGCGGCGGCGAGATGGAGATCCTCGTCGAGCGGGTCGACGCCGCGCAGCTGCCGCTGCTCGAGGCCCTGCATCGCGATATCTGTGCCGGTCACCCGGTCGCCCTGGTGACCAGCATCCATGCCAGCCCGTCCTGGCAGCTGCTCCACCCCGGCCCGATCGGTGCCCCACCCCGAGCTGCGTTGTCCCGTGACGCCCTGGCCGGTGACGCGCCGTCCCGTGACGCCCTGGCCGGTGACGCCCTGTCCGGTGACGCGCCGTCCCGTGACGCCCTGGCCGGTGACCCCCTGGCCGGTGACGCGCCCTCCCATGACACCACATCTCGAGACGGCCCGTTCCGAGCTGCCCCGGCCCCGCCCGATGAGGTCTCGCCTCCGTCCCGCGATGCCGTCGGCATGGCCCGGGCGGGGCGCACCGGTGCGATCGGCTCCGACGCATGCGATGACTCCGCCTACTCGCCGCGCGCCTTCGTGCAGAGCTTCGGGCCGCCCGCCCGCATGATCCTGGCCGGAGCCAATGACTTCGTCCGCGCCCTCAGCCGCACCGCCGCCCAACTCGGCTACCGCGTCACCGTCGTCGACGCCCGCGAAACCTTCACCACCCCGGCCCGTTTCCCCGCCGCCCACGAGGTGGTCGTGGACTGGCCGCACCGCTACCTGCGCCGGGAACGCGAGGCGGGCCGACTCGACCCCCGCACCGTGGTCTGCGTTCTCACCCACGACCCCAAGTTCGATGTCCCCGTGCTCGGCGAGGCGCTCACCATCCCCACTCTCGCTTTCGTCGGAGCACTCGGTTCCCGTCGGACACACCACGACCGTCGCGCCCGTCTCATCGAGGCGGGTCTCACCACGGGGCACCTGCGCCGCCTCCACAGCCCGCTCGGTCTCGACCTCAACGCCCGCACCCCGGAGGAAACCGCCATCTCCATCGCGGCTCAGATCATCGCCGAGACCGGCGGCGCCTCGGCCCGCCCGCTGTCTGCTGTGGATGGTCCGATTCATTACTGAGGCAATGGTTACTGAGGCAATGGCTTTCGGCTGTGGTCGAGACGGCGGGGAGGTCGGCCTCAGCCGATCGCCCGGTCGACGAGTAGCAGGGCGGCGACGAGTCCGGCCGCCACCACCAGGGGATAGTTCCCCGATGCCGTGGTGTAGTCGAGCATCGACGCCACCAGGAGAATCGCGAGGATGAGGAAGAGAAGCCGCTTCACTGGATGCCCCCTTGACCGGCCTCCAGCATAGAAAACGCGGATTACTCAGTGCCACAGGTGAACTCGTTCGTGGCAGCGCCTGGACATCGATGGGGCGGGGGAGGGGCGGACCTGCCCTCCGAAATGGCCGTCCGGCGGCTGAATTACGCTGCCGGACGGCCGGTTCGGTGTGTCAGTCGCGGGTGACGGCGGGCGGGTTCCAGCTACCGTCGATGATCGCCTGATCGGGCCAGTAGAGCCGCAGCAGCATATTGAAGTCTCCGCTGGCAGGCGTGGGCAGCCAGTTGGATTCCTTGTCCGTGCCGGGGTTTTCGCGCTGAATATAGACGTCGACCGACCCGTCGGGATTCTTGGTCAGCCGTTCGCCCCGCACGGCGTAGCGGTTTGCCGGGTTGTCGACGAAGAATCCTTGTTCGTCGTACATGGTGAGCGACCAGAAGCCTTGCACGGGCGGGAGCTGGTCGGCGTCGAAGTGCAGCACATAGGAGTTCTCGGAGGTGAGCTGGGTGTTGCTCGCGTCGACGCGGGTGGCCGGATAGATCGCGTCCTGCGGCAGATTCGCGCCGAGACCGGCGTAGGCGACGACCGCGCGGGCGGCGTAGTTGGTGCCGTAGTCGCCGATATCGCTGCGCGCGATCTTCCAGCCGTTGACTTCGTCGTTGCCGAGGTCGACCTCGATCTGCTCCAGCGCCTTCGGCCACGCCTGCTCCCACCGGGCGCGCTCGGCATCCGGGAGGGCGCTCAGGTCGAGCTTCGTCTCCGGGGACCAGCCGATGGACGCCAGCCGGTCGAGCAGGGCCTCGTCGCCGGGACGGGTCTGCGAGTGCGACAGGCTCGAGTAGTACAGCTCCCAGTACTGCTGCGGGGTCAGATCGTGGATGTACTTGGCGACCTCCTGGTCCCGGGGCCAGTCCGGATGCAGGTCGGTGTTGGGCGGGGGCGTGTAGGAGGTGCCGTAGGCGCTGAGCGGGACCGCGGTCATCCGGTCCTGGATGGCGATCACATTCGGTACGTCGTCGGGGCCATCCACCTGGATGCGGCCGATCATCCAGCCGGAATCGGTGGCGAGCCGGTATTCACGCACCCCCTCGGGCAGACTGCCCCGCCAGTCGGGACCGACCAGTGCGAATTCGTAACCCGACACGTCGTCGAGGGTCCTCGAACCCGGGGAGGCGTCGATATTGGTCCACATGTCCATGATCGGGAACAGGTGGTAGCGGTCGCCCATATCGGGAACGCTGATGATCAGCGGCTCCTGCGCGACATCGAAGAACATCGACGTGTAGAGGGTGTCGACATTGGGCCGCACGACGTTCTTGAACGTCGCATCCGGGAGGAAGTGCAGTGGCGCGAGCTGATTCATCGGGGCCGCACCGATCAATGGATCCCGGGCCGGATAGTTGGTCGACTGCCGCCGCGTCACCTCCACCGCCACCAGGGGGTAGGTGTACACGTACGCCTGTACCGCCAGATCATCGGCGGTCGGAGCGGAGGCCCCGGTCGGCTCCGCCGATTCCGAGGAATTCGACGAGCAGGCCGCCGCCAGCGCGATCACCGCCACCAAGCCCATCGCGACCGCCGCCCTGCCGCGTCCAGATTTCGAACTGCTGATCACCGCATCCTCCTGTGTGGATCCGCCGAGCACAGTCGCGAGTGAGCCAGGTGGCTCACTCCTCGCGAGCGTAGCCGCTTCCTGCGTGCGGAGTTGGAACGACGAGGCCGTCGCGGCATTCCATGGCCTCCAGCGGTCAGCCGGCACACCTCCAGATGCAGTGTGGCGCATCAGCGATCTCGCCCCACCTCAGTCCGGAGGTGTCACGGCGATCACCGTAGACGTCGGTACCGACTTCTTCAGGGTGACCAGCAGCGGACAGTCTCGACCCGCTGCTGTCCGCGCGGTTGTCGACGCGGCCGATTACGAGCTGGCGGGTTCCTGATTCCGCTCGTCCCGAATCGGCTGGGGCGTTCAGCTCTCGTCGTCGAAGGTCAGCACGACCAGCGGTATCGGTCGGTCGACCTTGGACTGGAAGTCCGCCAGCAGTGGGTTCTCGGCCAGCGCCCAGGCCGCGAACTCGTCGTAGTCCGAGCCTTCCAGCACCTTCCCGGTTCCCTGATGGGTCTTACCCCGGAACTCGATGGTGACCCGCGGGTTCGCCTTGATGTTGTACCACCAGGCCGGGTACTTGTCCTCGATGAACGAGCTCACGTACATGGTGTCGCCCCGGTACAGGGGTCCCAGCGGAGTCGTGTGCCGCTTACCGCTCCTGGCCCCCGTGGTGGTGAGCAGGATGAGGTCCCCACCCGCGTAGGCACCGCCCACCTTGCCCGAGTTGTTCCGAAACTCCTCGATCACATCGGCGTTCCAGTCGGCGATGCCGCCTTCTTGGTCCCACGCCTGGTTCCACGGCGCGTTCGGGTCGTCGTAGTCGGTGATCGCGGGCTGATCCGGTTGTTCCGCAGTCGATTCGAAGTCGCTCATGATTCGATTGTGGCGCAGGGATAGGACAGATACTGTCCTAGTTCGGCGCGGGGCTCGAGATTTCTCGGTCGATGGCAGGAGAAGTACGTCACGCAGGACCGTTCACGGCCAGCAGGAAGCTGACGACCCCCACACCGATCAGCAGTGGAATCGCCAGCACTGGCCATATCAGCAAGGAACGCTTACGCGACCAACTCCGCGCCATCAGCACCAGTGCGACGCACCCGGCGCCAAGCGTTCCGAAAAACATCAGGCCAGCGCCTACGTCCACGTAGGTGCGGCACCGGTCGGTGCACGCGCTGGATTCTCCCCCGGGGGCACCGACGAAGCCGATCATCAGCGTCGCGGTCATTCCGGCGAACACCACGAATGCGAGCAGGGCCACTGCTGCGGTCAGGTCGACGGCACGCAAACCTGGTTTGCTGTCAAACTCCACGGCCGCAGCATAATCCGAAATGCGGGCGGGGGAAGTGCGGATCTTCGGCACCATGGGCGGCCCGAATGTCGGTGACTCAGTATGCGCCCCATGACAATCAACTCGTCGAGATGGAGGTCGTTGCGGCGGTGGTGGATGCTGATCGGGGGACAATCTGTCGCGCGTCAGACTTTGTGGCAG
>NZ_JASCXP010000416.1:0-6615 GCF_030010695.1 Nocardia sp. CC201C | reverse complement strand
GCCGTTCATGTCGGCCGACAGCCCGGGCTCACCTCAGGTGCCGGGTGAAGAACCGGCCCGCCTCGTCCCCGGCGTAGTGCGGGACGCCGGTGTGCCCGCCCATATTGGCGTGCAATGTCTTCTCCTCGGAGCCGAAGGCGTCGAACAGGTCCAGGGCCATCTGCCGGTCGTTTCCTTCGTCGTCCCATTGCAGCAGAACATGCAGCGGAATGGTGACCTGCCGGGCCTCTTCGAAGATGGTGCGGGGCACATAGCTTCCGGAGAACAGCACGGCGGCCTCGATACGCGGCTCGACCACCGCCAGCCGGGTACCGATGGAGATCAGCCCGCCCGAATACCCGACCGGACCGCGGATACCGGGCAGGGTGAGGACGGCGTCCAGGGTAGCCCGCCATTCGGCCACCGCCGGGTCGAGCAGCGGGAGGACGAGCCGGTCGATGATGTCGTCGGTGACCGGCCCACCTGCCGCCAGGACCCGCCGCAGGTCGGCGACGGCCTGTTCGACCACGACATTCCGGGGTCGAACACCGCTGCCGGGGAGTTCGATGGTGACCGCGGAGTAGCCTCCAGCCACGACGTTCCGAGCCCTGGCCAGCAGTCGCGGGTACACCTTCCGCAGCCCGAGTGGAGGAGGACCGAGCAGGATCAGTGGGGTCGGCGTGGCGGCGGATGCGGGCGTCCACAGGATGCCGGGGATCTCGCCGAGGGTGAATTCGCGTTCGAGGACGCCGTCATCGAAGCGCTGTTCAGCGGTGAATTGCATGGTCGTGCCTTTCGGGAGTGCATGAACGGCGCTCCCGGACGACCCCTATCGCCCGACCGTGACCCCGCAGGGGAGCACCCATGTCGATACTGCGTTCACGGGTACCACCTCCTCGTTCGTGCACGGCCTCCGAAAACGTAGCAGCGGCCGCCGCGGTCCGCCAACAGGTTTTGCCGCGGTTGCGTCGCCAGCGGATGCGCACTGGAAACGATGGGCACAGGTATCGCGGTGCGTGCCTTTACGCACCGGATGCCAGTCGGGCGGGCAGACGGGGGGCCAGTGCCCCGATGACCGCCTCGCGACCGAGGTCGAGTGCGCGGCGGATGACGGTGGCATCGCGGCCGATGCGACCGATGGACGGCGAACCCGCGGGCGGGCGGATCTGGAGCACCGCCGGGTTCGCTGCTATGTCGGATTCCTCGCGCCGTTGGAGTTCGCCGCGGATCAGCCAGGAGTCGACGGTGCCGGGGGCGTGGCGGGACAGGAAGCGGGCGACCGTGCGGGTTTCCAGGCGGGAGGGGGTGGTGGGTGGTTCATCGGCGCGGCGGGTGCGCAGCACCAGCGCGTGGGTCGCGCCTCGAGCGAAGGCCGTTCGCGCCGGGACGGATTCGGAGAGGCCGGCGTCCACGTAGCTGCGGTCGCCGAGGCGGACCGAGCGGCCCGCCAGGATCGGCAGGCAGGTGGTGGCTCGGAGAGCACGTTGCAGGGCGGGCGGGTCGGTGAGATACGGGTGCAGGTCGACGGCCGCGCCGTCGGCGGTGTCGGTGGCTATGGGGTGGAAGGTGATCGGGTTGGCCAGGATCGCGGGGAAATCCATGGGCACGATGTGCGCGTACACCGAGTGCACCAGGAAGCGGGTGTCGACCACCGGTCCGCCACGCAGGGCGCGGGCGGGGGAGATGACGCGGTTGATCACCGTGGGATGCCAGGCGCGCCAGGCGTCGGCCGCGCGCCCGCACAGCAGCCACGCGCCGTTGAGCGCACCGGCCGACGCGCCGTAGACCGCGTCGAAGCAGTCGGTCAGGCCCAGTTCCTCGAGTGCGGTCACCATGCCGTGCGAATACGCGCCGCGCGTGGAACCGCCCTCGATCACCAGGGCCAGCCGGGCGTCGTCGGTGCGCGCCCCGGGACGGCTGCCGTCGCGGTGCCGCTGGGCGATGAGAGCTGCGACGGTCACGGAGACACCCTCCAGGTTTGAGACATTACCTAGCATGTGTAGCACATGGTTGCGCGCAGTAGGCTGCGGCGAATGCGAACCGAACCCGCACGGAAACTCATCGACACGGTGGCCTGGGTGCGCATCGAGCGGGGCCGCATCCTGTGCGCCCGCCCGCGCGGGAAGGACGTCTTCTACATCCCCGGCGGCAAGCGCGAGGGCGCGGAAACCGATCTCCAGACGCTGCTGCGGGAGATCGAGGAGGAGCTGACGGTCGCGCTGCTGCCGGACACCGTCGACCATGTCGGCACCTACGAGGCGGTGCTGCCGGAGGTGGTGGTCCGGATGGCCTGCTATACCGCCGAATACACCGGGACGGTCGCCGCGAGCAGTGAGATCGACGAGATCGCATGGTTCACCTACGCACAGCGCGAGGAGGTGCCTCCGGTGGATCAACTGCTCTTCGACGACCTGGTGCGGTACGGCCTGCTCGCCGCCCGATGACCGAACAATAGAACAGGTTGTCCACACCGACTCATCGGCCTTGGTGGCGACTCTGGTCAGAATCTAGAACATGTTCTACTGTGATGGGGACTACGTACCCGGACAGTGACCAGAGGAGTCCAGCACCCCATGCGTACCGAGATCTGCGACCGGTTGGGCATCGACGTCCCGATCTTCGCCTTCACCCACTGCCGCGACGTGGCCGCCGCGGTCAGCAATGCCGGCGGACTCGGCGTGCTCGGCGCGGTCGGATTCACCGCCGAACAGCTCGAGGTCGAACTCGCCTGGCTGGACGAGCACGTCACCGGCGTCTACGGCGTGGACCTGGTGATCCCGTCCAAGTACGAGGGCAAGGGCGTCGAGGGCCTGAGCCCCGAGGAGCTGGAAGCCAAACTCGCCGAACTGGTTCCGCAGGGCCACCGCGATTTCGCCGAGAAGATCCTCGAGGACCACCAGGTGCCGCACCTGCCCGACGGCGAGCGCCACAACCAGCTGCTCGGCTGGACCGCCACCACGGTCGCCCCGCAGATCGAGGTGATCCTGAAGCACCCCAAGGCCAAACTGGTCGCCAACGCGCTGGGCACCCCGCCCGATGACGTGACCAAGCAGATCCAGGACTCCGGTCGCCTCATCGGCGCGCTGTGCGGTTCGGTCAAGCACGCGCTCAACCACAAGCGCGCCGGACTGGACTTCGTGGTCATGCAGGGCACCGAGGGTGGCGGCCACTGCGGCGAGGTGTCCTCGGTGGTGTTGTGGCCGCAGGTGATCGACGCCATCGGCGATATGCCCGCGCTGGCCGCCGGTGGTATCGCCGACGGCCGCCAGATCGCCGCGGCGCTGGCCATGGGTGCGGCGGGCGCGTGGACCGGATCGCTGTGGCTGACGGTCGAGGAGGCGAATGTGCCGCCCGCCCAGATGCAGACCTACATCGACGCCAGCAGCCACGACACCGTGCGCTCGCGGGCGTGGACCGGCAAGCCGTGCCGCATGCTGCGCAACGACTGGACCGATGCGTGGGAGAACCCGGAGAACCCGGACCCGCTGCCCATGCCGCTGCAGATGATGGTGGCGCTCGACGGCGTCAAACGCGGCCACCGCTACCCGGAGGCCGCCAAGGACGTGAACTTCAATCCGGTCGGCCAGGTGGTCGGCATGATGAACAAGGTCGAGCGCTCCGCCGATGTGGTGCAGCGGCTCATCGCCGAATACCTCGAGGCGTGTGAACGGCTGAACAAGCTCAACAACGCCTGATACGTACCCCAGCGCGCCTCGGACACAGCGAGGCTCGCCGCACCGCCGAGTTCCGCACGGGTGGCACCCATACGGAAGGTGTGGCCAGCACCCTGCCGTCCGAGGCGTTCGCTCGTTACGTTCGATCCGTGTCCACCGTTCACCGCGCCCTGCGGGCCGCCGGCTACGCAGTCGCAGCGCTGCCGATCGCCTTCGCATCGGTCGACCGTCGGGTTCGGCTGACGCGCTGGGCGTTCGGGTCGGCGATCGAGATTCGACCGTCGGGCCCGCGGGCACGGACGCATACCGTGCTGGCCGCGGTGATCGGACTGCTCGCCTGGTTCGTCGCGCTCCCGGCCGCCGTCACGACGGTGCGCGGCTTCGCGTATCCACTCGTGACGAGCGGTGCGTACGGGGATGCGTGGGGTGGGCCCACGCTCGCGGGCGCATGGGCGGTCCACGCCGCGGTGGGTATCGCGCTGCTGCCCGTGTGGGTGGCGCTGCTCGCCGGAATCGGCACCGTGCAACGGCATCTGGCCACGCGCCTGCTCGACCGCGGCGGACCGTGGTGGCCGATTCCGGTGGCGGTGCTGGTGGGTGCGGTCGAGGCAGTCTATCTCCTCGCACTCGCGCAGGAGTGAAACGCCCGATTGCGGGTGTCGCCGGTTTGCTCTCGATCTCGTTGCGCCCCAAGATGTAGACAGCCCGTGTGTCGCCACAGTGTGAGAACCATCTCCGAACCGACCGTGCGGCTTGAAGTTTCGTCAGGTGGATTGCGACGGTGGTCGGAACATGTTGAAGAAGAAGTCGTCGCGCGCGCGGAAACTCATCCTGCCCCTGGCCATTACCGGCCTGCTCGTCCTGCTGGCATTCGTGCTCACCGTGGTGGGTGAGGAACCGGCACCCACCCCGACCGACCCCTCGAGCCGGGTCGCCAAGGCGCGCAGTCAGCTCGACGCCCTGCCGGTGCGGGACTGGGCGTCCAAGAACGGTTACGACCGTGAGAAATTCGGCTCGGCCTGGACCGATGACGTCAGCATCGACGGCGGCGGCAACGGCTGCGACACCCGCAACGACATCCTGGCCCGCGACCTCACCGACGTGAAACTGGACAGCGGCGGCTGCAAGGTGCTCAGCGGCACCCTCGCCGACCCGTACACCGGGCGGACCATCAAGTTCAAGCAGGGCCGCGAGACCAGCGCCGCCGTACAGATCGACCACATCGTCGCATTGAGCAACGCGTGGCTGACCGGCGCGCAGGACATCTCCGCCGAACAGCGGCGCAACCTCGCCAACGACCCGCGCAATCTGATCGCCGTGGACGGCCCCACCAACCAGGGCAAGGGCGACTCCGATGCCTCGCAATGGCTTCCGCCCCGCAAGGACTACCGGTGCACCTACGTGGCGCAGCAGATCGAGGTGAAGGCCGCCTACCGCCTGTGGGTCACCCGCGACGAACGTGACGCCATGGCGCGGGTGCTGGCCACCTGTACGGCGGCCGCCCCCACCGCCACACCGAGCACGACATCGACCGTGCACTACGCCAATTGCGACGAGGTCCGCGCCGCTGGAGCCGCACCGCTGCGCCGGGGCGAACCCGGCTACCGGCCCCAGTTGGACGGCAACGGGGACGGCATCGCCTGCGCGTAGCGGCCGGCGAACACCGCGGATGGGGCCCGTCCGGCCGCCGCGGATCAGTCGCGCAGCGCGCCCCGCAGGGATTCGGCGCGCTGCTTGACCGCGTCGGTCATCCCCGCGAATCCCTGCCGCAGCGCACCGCCCATGATCGCGGTGACCACCGGACTGAGCCACCCGGCGAGGGCGAAGTGGGAATCGTAGCGGCAGCGGTCCGCGTCCAGCGCGGTGACGGTGTGCGAGCGCTCGCTGTGCAGGGTGCCCAACGGCACCGGCTTCATGGTGTAGCTGAATTCCTTTCCCGGCGTGTGGGACCGGATGAACTCCCGCTGGGTGCGCGGACGCGGGCCGATGAGCCGCACGCGCATATCGATGGGCGAGCCGGGCTCCAGCGTCGTCTCACAGCCGAGGACGAAGGGGTTCCACTCGCCGTAGCGGTCCACGTCGGTGAGCACCTGCCAGACCAGTTCGGCGGGTGCGTCGATCTCGACGCTCTTGTCGATCACCAAGGGCATGTCGGAACACTAGCGCACAAACTGGAACATGTTCACCCCGTGGTCGCGGGTCCGGGTCGGGGTGAGGCAGGGCCGCCGTTACGGTGGCCGAGTGGACGCGGTACGCCGGATGCTCGTCATCGCCTATGACGACGCGCAGATTCTCGATATCGCCTGCCCGTGTGGGGCTTGGGATCTGGCGAATCGGTTCGGGGCCGACCCCGGGTACGCGATCGACCTGGTCTCGGTGGGTGGGGGAGCGGTACGGACCTCGGCGGGCATTCCCATGGGCAGCGGCCGACTCGAAGCCGTCGGCGGTGCGATCGACACCCTGATGGTCGTCGGCGGCCCCGGCGCCGATGCGGCCGCCGCGGACGGTCGACTCCTCGATCAGGTGCGGCGGGTGGCGCGCCGGTCGCGACGCATCGCGGCGGTCTGCACGGGGGCATCGCTGTTGGCGGCCGCCGGACTGCTGGATGGGCGGCGGGTGACCACGCACTGGGCCTACGGCGCGGACCTCACCGCCCGCTACCCGGAGGTGGCCGTGGATACCGCACCGCTGTACGTGCGCGACGGCGACGTCTACACCTCCGCCGGAGTGACCAGCGCGCTCGATCTGACACTCTCGCTCATCGCCGACGATCACGGCTCCGCCCTGGCTCGCGCCGTCGCCCGGGAGCTGGTCACCTACGTGCACCGTCCGGCCGATCAGGCACAGCTCAGCATGTACCTCGCCACGCCGCCGACCGAGGACCGGCTGGTCGACGAGCTGATGCGGTACGTGGCGAGCAATCTGGCGCAGGATCTTTCACCGCGCGTGCTGGCGGCGCGCG
>NZ_JASCXP010000415.1:0-6647 GCF_030010695.1 Nocardia sp. CC201C | reverse complement strand
TCACCCGCAATTTCGTCGTGCAGGGCAGTGCCGCCGACTGGACGCTGCTCGTCCTCGCGGGTCTGCGGCACAGCATGCACCGCGCGGGGCTGCGCGCGGAACTGGTCTTCTTCCAGCACGACGAGGTGATCGTGCACTGTCCGAAGGAGGAGGCGGCGACGGTCGCCACGGCGATCACCGAGGCGGCGGACACCGCGGGCCGGATCGCGTTCGGCCGCACCCCGGTGCGCTTTCCGTTCACCACGGCGGTGGTGGAGTGCTACGGCGACGCCAAATGAGGGGGAGGGACCTCCTCGTGGGCGACGGCCGGCGTCGCGTCGGTGGTACTCCACGGTGCCGGGGGCGATGGGCGGCCGGATCGTATATGTTGACTGCCGTGGGGATGATGAAGGGGGCCAATGTAGCGGTCCCGGCGAACACGGTGCGGGTCGAACTGGGATGGCAAGCGGGCCAGGGTGTTCCGGATGCCGACGCGTCAGCGCTGCTGCTGGTGGGCGGAAAGGTCCGCTCCGACGCCGATTTCGTGTTCTACAACCAGCCCGCGCACCCGTCCGGGGCGGTTCGGCACGAGGGCAAGCAGCAGGGGCCGACGGTGCTGGATGTGCTGTCGGTGCGGCTGGCGCAGGTCGAGCCGCAGATCGAGACCATCGTGCTCGCGGCTTCCACGACCGGCGGGACCTTCCGGCAGTTCCGCGGCCTGTACGTGCGGGTGCTCGATGCCGCGAACGGCGCGGAACTGGCGCGTTTCGACAGCGCGGACGCCACCACCGAGACCGCCTTCGTACTCGGTGAGCTGTACCGGCGGCAGGGTGCCTGGAAATTCCGGGCGGTCGGACAGGGGTACGACTCCGGATTGGCGGGATTGGCAACGGATTTCGGCATCTCCGTCGATGACGAACCCGCCCCCGCGCCGCCGCATACGCCGCAGCGGCACACACCGCCGCAGCCTCCGCAGCAGTACGTGCCACCGCCGCCCGCGCCCCATCAGCCCACGCCGCCGCCCCAGCAGCAGTTCGCGCCGCCCCCACGCCAACACACCCCGCCACCGGTTCCGGTCAACCTGACCAAAATATCCCTGACCAAGGAAGCCCCCAGCGTCTCGCTCACCAAATCGGGTGTCACCGGCGGCACCATGCGGGTCAACCTGAACTGGACCACCGCCCGTGGCGCTGGCCTGTTCGGCCGCAAACGCAACAGCCTGGACCTGGATCTGTGCTGCTTCTACGAATTGATCAACGGCGCGATCGGTTCCGTGCGCGCGCTGGACCGACGCTTCGGCGACCTGCACAACCCGCCGTTCATCCGACTTGACCAGGACGACCGCACCGGTTCCAGCGCCACCGGTGAAAACCTCGACATCAACCTGGATTTCACCAAATTCTTCCGCCGCATCCTGGTGTTCACCTCGATCTACGAGGGCGCCAGGGATTTTCGGGGCGTGCAGGCAACCGCGACCCTGTACCCGGTCAACAGCGCCCCGATCGAGATGACCTTGGACGGCTGCGTCGACGATTCCCGCGACGCGGTCCTCGCGGTCATCGAGAACATGAACGGCGAACTGGTGGTCCGTCGCGAGTGCGCCTTCATCCGCCCGCCGGCCGGGCAGCCGGGGGCGGGTGTCGCCGAGATCGCCCGACTCTACAACTGGGGCTTCGACATCCGGGCCGGACGCGGCAAGGACTGAACGACCGTCACGGGGTGTCGAGCACGCTGGCGGGCACCCCGTAGGGCAGGAAGCGCACCCGGCGGCGAGCGTCGGTGTTGTCGCGGTGCGCGCGCAGGGCCTCGAGTTCATTGGGGAACACCTGGTCCACCCGTGCCCCGCCGTCTTCCTCGATGGTGTAGATGGCCCACACTCCGCTGCCGGTCTCGCCGGTGGTCTCGCCCTCCGGCTGCGGCGGCCGGGGCCGCTGTGGCGCGACGAACTGGCCCAGCAGGGATGTCAGCGGATTCGCGCTGGTGCGGTCGAGGTACTCCGACGCCTTGTCGAGCAGGTCGCGGATTTCGATGCCCGCCTCCCGCAGGGCGCGTTCGAAGTCTTCCGGATCGACCCCGAAGGGCCCGTTGTTCGCCATCGCATCTACTCCTGGGGGACGAATTCGGCGCTACGCCCTCAGTGTCCTCGCGCGGCGCGGTCCGCGCCAGGGAGCCCGGCCCGGAAAATGTCCGGCAAGTCCGGACCCGGATGGGGCCGACGGCCCGCGACATCGCGTAATGGCATCGGAGCGCGCGGCCTGTGTAACCGTTGTGCCAGGAATCAAGAACACCAGCAATTTCCGGGTACCCGGGGCTGAAGCCGGGCCGGACCCGGAGACCTGACAATTTCAGAAAGTTACGACCATGCGTAGAGCAACGGCGCTCTTCGCCGCATTACTGCTGGCATTTTTCCTTTCCATCGCACACCCGATGAGCCCGACCGCGCACGCCGATCCCTGCGGCGGCGACTGGGCCATCGGAATCGGCGGCCTCGGGGACAACACATCGTCGGTGTTCGTCCCGTTCGTGAATCAGCCCGTCGGTTACAACTCGCTCGACCCGATGTCGGGGTTGAACGAACTCGACCGGCTGTTCTGGTCGCATCGCAATCAGTGCCCGGGTGACCACATCCGGCTCATCGGACACAGCGAGGGCGCGGGCATCCTGCACGCCTGGGTCACCGCGCATCAGGATGTCGGCAATGCCAATGCCATTCTGCTGTCCGATCCGAAACGGGCTCCCGGCCCCGGGTGGGGCGGATTGTCGTCGACTCCCGGCAGCGGCATCGTCGGATATCCGCTGGCCGGTGTCGACGATTGGTTCGGCGGCTTCCCGGTGCTGACGGTGTGCAACCGTGACGACCAGATCTGCGATACCTCCGCGGGTTGGTGGGGCTACCTCTTCGGTGGCGCGCACAGTCGTTACGATTTCAACGTGTGGAATTACGGCCCTTGGGATTCCGGCGTCTGGTACCGGTAATCGGTAGCGGTCATGGGGATCAGTAGCCATGCGGCACCGGTCCCCATTGACTGAATCCATGCCCCATCGAGGTGCACACGGCCGCACCCGTGAAAGTGATTTGGCAGGTCGCCCCGGCATGGGTGACCGACATCCTCGGGTCGTGAAAGTTCACCGCCGCGAGTCGCGGCAGCGGCGGATTCCCGCCGGGCAGCGTATGACTGCCATGGGAGTTCCATTGGGGATGCGCGGGCCACATGACGGAATCGATGACGATGGCGGGCACATGGGGCAGCGGAATCTGCATACCGGCGAAGAGCACGTTCATCGACGCGGCCGGAACCTCCAGGTCACAGCCCACGGCGCCGGTCGAGCGGATCGAACAGTGCCACCCGCCCATGGCGAAATACGCGGTGTCCCCGACCAGTATCGGGCCGGGCGCGCGCTCGGCGTGGGCCGCGCCCGCGCCGAACACGCAGACGACGAGTCCGAGAATTACTCCGCACATTCGTGCGGCGGCAACCTTCGCAGCCGTGCACACCGGCTTCTCCCTGTGATGCGCAGTGGATATCAGGCCCGTTCGACCATAGCCAGAAACTATCACTATACGGCGGAAAGGCGGGTTTTCCGCCTAGGGGGCTTGCACGAAAAATCCTCGCCGATTTCGGCACATTCGGGCAACCGCGTCGGTAGGGTGGCCCCGGTCCGCGTCCAGGATATGCGGTGTTCGGCAGCAGTGAGGTGTCGTGCGCCACAGGGAGCCACTTGTCGATGTCAGATTCGCTGCCCGTCCATCCGTCGCATACCGCGCCGTTCGAGGTGGTCGGCCAGCGTGTACCGCTGTACGCTCCGGAATTCGCCGCCGACCCGCATCGGGCCTACCGGGAGATGCGACAGCAGTTCGGGGCGATGGCACCCGTCGAATTGGCCCCGGGCATACCCGCCACCCTGGTGCTCGGATATCGCACGGCGGTGCGGATTTTCAATGATCCGGACCGTTTTCCGGCCGATCCGCGGATATGGCAGGAGCGCGTGCCCGCCGACTGTCCGGTACTGCCGATGATGCAGTGGCGGCCCAATGCCCTGCGCAATGCCGGTGTCGCGCACGCGCGCTACCGGCAGGCCAATACAGCGGGCCTGGCCGGTATCGACCAGTTCGCGCTGCCGGGCATCGTGGAGCAGATCGCGGTACCGCTCATCAATGAGATCTGCGTGGCGGGTGCGGCGGATCTGGTGCGCGACTATGCCTTCCCGCTGGCATTCGACGTGCTCAACCATCTGCTCGGCTGTCCGGTCGATATCGCCGCGCAGGCGGCCGAGGGTCTGCGCGCCATCTTCGAGGGCATCGGCGCGGACCGCGGCAACGGCATGCTCGTGGACGCCCTGTCGCGCCTGGCCCGGCAGAAGCGGGCGCAGCCCGGCGACGACATCACCACCCGGCTGCTGCGCCACCCCGCCGACCTCAGCGATATCGAGATGGTGCATCAACTGGCCACGCTCTACGGCGCGGGCATCGAGCCGCAGCAGAATCTGATCGTCAACGCGCTCTTGCTGATTCTGCTCGACGGCCGATTCGGCGGGGACGTGCTCGGCGGCAGTCTGTCCACCCGCGACGCCCTGGACGAGGTGCTGTTCGACGATCCGCCGATGGCCAACTTCTGCATCAGCTTTCCGCGGCAGCCCGTCGTACTCGACAATGTCTGGCTGCCCGCGCATCAGCCGGTCGTCATCAGTATGGCGGCCTGCAACACCGATCCGGAGATCCGCTCCGGGCAGCTCGCGGGCAACCGCTCCCATCTGGCCTTCGGTGCGGGTCCGCACGCCTGCCCCGCCAGCTCGCTGGCGTACCTGATCGCCCAGGAGGCCATCGACCAGCTCCTCGACGCCCTCCCGGACATCCGCTTGGCGGTGCCGTCGGATGAACTGTCCTGGCGGCCCGGCCCGTTCCACCGCGCCCTGACCGCTCTCCCGGTCACCTTCACGCCCGCCCCGCCGCTGCCGGAGCCCTGGTAGTCGGGCACCACCGAGCGCACAACCGCTGTTGGCCTCGTGATCACCCGGTCGCCACCTGCCGCTGACACCGTGAACGGGTGCGGATCGACATCCCGGCGGCGCGGCCCAGCGACTCGGCCCCGGTGCGGTGGTTTCACCGGGTGAGCTGGGGTGTGGCCGCCCGCCTGCCGTTCGGGCTGGCCCGCGTGGTGCCCCCGACCTTCGTCGGCTACCTGCTGGTGAGCGCCTGCACCTTCACCCTCGACCTGCTGCTGATCACCGCCCTGCACACGGGCTGGGGCCTGCCGCTGCCGATCTCGGTCACCCTCGGGTACGTTACGGCGTTCGCCACCAGCTTCTTGTTGAACCGGGTGCTCAACTTCTCCTCGCACGCCCCCGTCGGCCCCCAGCTGGCCGTCTACATCGTGGTGGTCACGGTGAACTATCTGGTCTTCATCCTGGGCGTGACCAGCGGTCTGGCGGCCCTCGGCGTGGAATACCACCTGGCCCGCATGGTCGGCGGCCTCGGCGAGGGCCTCTACCTGTACGCCTGCATGCGCTGGTTGGTCTTTCGCCGGTGACGCGGCTACTGGGCGCGTTCGCGCACGACGCGCGCGACGTCGATGCCGCGCACCATGCGGGTGCCCGGTAGCTGGGACAGTGCCGACGCGGCCAGCACCGCCGCGATCGCGAGCAGCGGAGCCGTCCAGCCCATGGCGAGTTCGATATCGAACATGTCGCTGTCGAAGGAGTTCAGGAAGGCCCGGGCGGACAGCAGACCGGCGGCCAGGCCGAGGGGGACGGCGAGGGCCGTGGCGGCCAGATTCTCCAGGGCGAGCATGGCGGTGATGCGGCGGGCGGGGACGCCGGTGGCGCGCAGGGTGGCGAGTTCGGTGGTGCGCTCGGTGAAGCTGACCGTCATGGTCACGTAGATGACGGTGAAGGCCAGCACGGCACCCAGGACCAGCATGACGATGACGAAAATCCAGAACAGGCCCAGGAATTGGTCGAACTGGGCTTGCAGGGCGTGGGTGTCGGTATAGGCCGTGACGCCGGGCATGCCGGTGACGGCCGCCCGCACCGCGTCGCGATCGGTGTCGGGGGCGAAGCGCAGCAGATACCCCTGCATGCCGGTGCCACCGATCCGTTCCGCGGTGTCGGTGCCGGCATAGGCGAAGGTGCCCAGCGGCTCGTCGACCAGCCCGGCCAGCCGGATATCCTGTGGTGCGCCGAAAGCCGGTGTGACGGTGAGGGTGTCGCCCACCGCGACGTCCAGGCGGTCGGCGAGCGCGCTCCCGGCGACCAGGCCGTCGGCGGGCAGGCCGGGAGCACCCGCGGCGGTGCGGAAGCCGTGCATGGTGGTGTCGGGCGGCAGACCGTTGAGTGCGGTCGAGTACGAATTCCCGTGGGCCGCCAGCGTTACCGGCGTGACGCTGCCCGCCTCCACCGCGACGACGCCGGGTACTGCCGCCAGTTCGTCCGCCAGCCGCGGGTCGCGGCCGTCCACCAGTACGGTGGCGTCCTGCAATTCGATGACATCGAATTGCAGGTGCAGCACATTGCGCATGCTGGTGATCATCCCGACGGAGGTCAGGATCAGTACCAGCGCCAGCACGGTGCCGGTCATGGTGGCCAGGGTGCGGCGGCGGCCACGCGCCATGGAGCGCACGGCCATCCGGACGACCACGGGTATCCGGGTCCATCGGGCCGACAGTCGCGCG
>NZ_JASCXP010000414.1:0-6689 GCF_030010695.1 Nocardia sp. CC201C | reverse complement strand
CGGGTCGGTGGTCGTCGGCTCCGGTTCCGCCGCCCTGACCACGGGGTCCGCCGCGCTCGGAACGGGTTCCGCCGCAGTGGGTTCCGCCGGCCTGGGTGCGGGCACCGTACTCGGCACCGGATCCGCGGGTATGGCGGCACTGCTCGGCCTCACCGGTTCGGCCGGTCTCGGGACCGGTTCGGCGGCAGTGGGTTCCGCCGCTGTCGGCACCGGTTCGGCGGCGGCCACCCTCGCCACGTTGTTGGGTCTCACCGGCTCCGCCGGATTGGGGACCGGTTCGGCGGCGGTCGGCTCCGCCGCTGTCGGGACGGGTTCGGCCGCGGCGACTCTCGCCACGCTGCTGGGTATCACGGGTTCGGCCGGTCTCGGGACCGGTTCGGCGGCAGTGGGTTCCGCCGCTGTCGGGACGGGTTCGGCCGCCGCGACCCTGGCCACGCTGCTGGGTATCACGGGTTCGGCGGGGCTCGGGACGGGTTCGGCCGCTGTGGGTTCCGCGGCGGTGGGATCGGCCGCTACCGGGTCGGCCGCGCTGGCCGCGCTGTGTACCGGTTCGGCGGCCGTCGGTTCGGCCGGGGTGGGCTCCGCGGGTGCGGGTTCCGCCGCCGGGTCCGCCGCGACGGGTTCGGGTGCCGGTTCGGCCGCGCTCGGCTCGGCCGCGACCGGATCGACCGGGGTCGGTTCGGCAGCCGTCGGTTCCGCCGGGATCGGTTCCGCGGCGGTCGGTTCCGCCGGGGCCGGTTCGGCGGCGACGGGTTCGGGCGCGCTGGGCTCGGCCGGGGTCGGCTCGGCCGCCGTCTGCGTCTCCCCGCTGCTGCTACTGCTGATCCCGCAGCCGACACCCGCACCGGTGCCTCCGCCCGTACCGCTGGAGATTCCGAAACCGCCCGCACCCGCGCCCCAGGTACCGCTGCCCGTGGTGGCTCCGCTGGTCGTGCCGCCCGCGGTGGAGGCGGCTCCGGCACCACCCGCGCCTCCCGCTCCGCCGGCGGCGCCCGATCCGGTGCTGGCACAGCCGGATCCGCAGGTGCGGCCCACCTCCGACTCGGGTCTGCTGCCACCGATCAAACTGCTGTCGGTCATCGGCGGACTCATTGCGCTCACGCTGGCGGGCGTGGGTTCCGGTGCAGTGAGCGCGCAGAGCGCGTCCGCGGCGCAGGCGCGGATCGATGCCGCGCGCGCCCAGTTCTTCGGCCCGAGGGCGTGAGGGGGCAGCGATGACCGAGAGTCGAGCGCATAGCAGCGCCAGCAGGTCCTACCGTCGGGTGGCGGCCGCCGTCGACGCGGTGTGCGCGGTCGCCGCCGACTTCGACGCCACCACCCTCGACGAGGTGGTCGACGCCATCTCGCTGGAGCGACGGCGGCCCATCGAGATCGCCAGCGCGCAGTTGGGGCCGGGTGTGTGCGGTCAGCGCCGCAGCTACCCGGACCGCGATGTGATCGTGCTGGCCGCCGCGCTACCCACGCGCGAGCACACCCTCGCGCACGAGCTGGGGCATATCGTGTTCGACCATCCGGGCGAGGCCGCGACCGAGGTCACGCTGGAGGCCAGCGAGGACCTCATCGCCTACATGCTCAGCCAGCGCGCACACCAGCAGATCGTGGATCTCGGCGAGGACGAACTGTGCGAGTGGGAGGCGGAGACTTTCGCGAACATGCTCATGACCCGACTGCGCGTATTCAACAGCCGCGGCGCGGGCGTCTCGGTCCTGCGCTTCGACGAGGCACTCGGATGACCGGGTCAGGGCCCGGAGGAGGCAGCGTGCGTAACCACGGAGGGTCCCCCGGGCATCCGCGAGGGAGACTGCTGACCGGGTCAGAGCCCGGAGGAGGCAGCGTACGTGATCATGGTCACCCCCTCGAGCGGGAGGACACGGCATGACCTTCTGGTTGACGGCTCTACTGGTCTGGATGGCGGCCGGGGCGCGGGTGGGCCGGGTGCTCGTCAAGCCCGCGACGACCGCGCGGGTGGCGATCGTGATCGCGGTGGCGTCCGTCGCGGCGGCCTCCACCGTGGCGATTCCGGATGTGGCGGTGGCGGTCGATCACATCGCGCCGGCCGGGGTGCGCGGAATGTGGTTGTCCGACAGGCTCACTCCCATGCTCTGGACGCTGTTCGTGACGGCGACCTCGGTGGTGGCCGCGGCGGCGTGGCCGGTGGTGTCACGCCGGAATCTGCGCCAGATCTCCTGGATGATCTATGCGGGCGGCCTCATCGCCATGACCATCACCCTGGTGTGGTCCACCACCTTCGGCTGGGTGGTCGCCCTGCTCGGCTGCGTCTTCATCGTCATCACCGGCGTGCGCAACCTGGACTGGACCACCCTGGGCCGCGGCATCGCGCTCTACACCACCGGCACCCTGGTGGTCGGTGTGCTGTCGACGCTGTCGCTGCGACGTGAGATCGATCACGCCGCCATGCCGAAACCGCAGCAGCCGGACTGGTTCTGGCCCGCCTGGCAGATCGCGTCACTGCTGATCGCCGTGGGCGCGGTGTGGATCGTGATCGAGCTCTGGCTGCGAGCTCGCCTGCTGCTGCGGGAGATTCGCACCCTGCACCGGGTGCTGGTGGCGCGCTTCCCGGAGGTGGTGACCAAGGATCAGACCGGTTCCACCACCCAGCTCAAGGCATCCGACCAGGTGGCGCAGATCATGGACGCCCTGTTCTTGCAGTCCGGCGGCGGCGTGGAGCTGGCCGATGCCGGTGCGCCGCCCGAATCGGTGGCCGAACGGGCCGAGCGGGTGGCGTTGTGGGCGCGGAATCCCTTCGGCGAGACCGTGGTCGACGGTCGATGGATCGCCCCGCCCCCCGGCGTGAGCCCACGCGGCTGGGCTCAGGCCATTGCTCGCGCCTTCGACGAGGCGCTGGAAAGTGGGGCCGGTCAGCCGTCCGCGCAGCGCTGAAACGCTCTATTCGACCGGGGTCCACCTTTCGGTGGATTCCGGTCATAAGTGCGCCGGAATGGCGATGGTCCTGACCGTCGTGTGCATCTGAAAGTGCACTTTGCACAGATCGCGTGTGCGGTTTGCACAACTCGATCGGAAATCCAGCAAAACGAAACGACCCCCCCGTGGCCGTATCCGGTACATCGCCCGACAATCTGCGCGATGCACACCAGGGGAGGTCGTCTCACCGATATGTGCTCGGACCCCGCGCAGCGATATGCCAGGAGTGCGCATATCTGCTCCGCGCAGGGGTGTACGCCACATGGTCTCTGTGCCCTGAGACCGGTGCAACACCCCATGTGCCAGCCGCACGATGGCGACGCTGCCCTGCAAGCAGCGCCGTATCGTTCGAACGCTCCTCGTGGAACCGGCTGGAAGAGTCCTGTGACAAACCAACACAGTGCGGTTCCGAGTCACTCGCACTGTGTTGCCTTGAGGCAGGGCCTATTCCGTGCCGTCCGGAGGAATTTCGGGCAGCCCCTCTGATGCCCGCAACTTCTCCGCCATGGAGGTGAGGAGGTTCTGTGATTCTTCGGAGAGGTCGAAGGCCCTACTCGACAGCCGACGCAGTCCGTAGCCCTGCAGCTGGGACAGCAGCTCCAGATCATGATCGATCTTGGCAGCGTAGATGTCGTTGAAGAAGTAGTCCGGCTTGACCTTGAAGAACTTCGCCAGCGCAGCCACCGTCTCGTCCGACGGATTCGTGCGCTGTCCCGACCGCAGCTGTGACAGATACGGTTTCGAGATCGGATGGCCGGAGGCCGTCAAGGCCGCCGCCACCTCTGCGTTGGTGTGCGGCTTACGCCCCGGGGGATGCACGGTTTCGAACAGCTTGTTCAGCCGCGCCGCGAAATCAGCCATTGTGAGCCGCCCAATTCCCTTCGCTGTACTAACAGTCGTTATCTCGGATACGTATCATTGATATTAGCGGCTCAGTAACTGAAAACCTACGCCTGATTCGCGATTTCCTTGAACCTTCTCGGCGGTGATCCGGTGAACCCGCTGTGGCTTGGGCGTTTGCGGGCCACCCTCACGGTTCTTGCGGATGGCTTAAGAGCCCCGGTTCTGGCCCGTCGCGAAGGTCTTCCGTAACAAGCCGCTAGTAGCTATAAGATAGCTGACGAGTCATCATCTTGTCTGTACCGAAGTTTGTGTGGCGTACGCCACGTTTGAGCGGTCGTAGGATGAATGTTCAACCTCATGGCCGAAAATGGTTGGGGACTAGACCCGTTCGATGATCGTGCCCGTCGCGAGTGCGCCACCGCAGCACATGAGGATCATGGCGGTGCTCTTGCCCGAGCGCTCCAGCTCGTGCAAAGCCGTTGTGATCAACCGCGATCCGGTGCTGCCGACCGGGTGGCCGAGCGCGATGGCCCCGCCGTTGACATTCACCCGGTCGAAGTCGGGCTTGTGCACCGAGGCCCAGGACAGCACCACGGATGCGAAAGCCTCGTTGATTTCGAACAAGTCGATATCGCTCATGCTCATGCCGCTGCGCTCCAGCAGGCGGGCGCACGCCTGCACCGGCCCGTCGAGTTGGTATTCGGGCTCACCGCCGACCAGGCACTGCGCCACGATGCGGGCGCGTGGGCGCAAACCATTGCGTGCGGCGGCCCTTTCGTCCATGAGTAGAACGGCTGCGGCACCGTCGGAAATCTGCGAGGAGGTGCCCGCGGTGTGAATACCGCCCTCCTGCACCGGCTTCAGCTTCGCCAGGCCCTCGCGGGTGGTCTCGCGCAGGCCCTGATCGCGGCTGACGTCCATGGTCTCGCCGGTGAGGTTGCCCTCCTTGTCCACCTGCGGCGCGCCCTTGACGGTCAGCACCTCGCGGTCGAAGCGGCCCTCCGCCCACGCCTGCGCGGCCAGCCGCTGTGAGCGCTCACCCAGGGCGTCGGTGTCGTCGCGAGTTATGCCGCGCCGCTTGGCGATTCGTTCCGCGCCGGTGAACTGGTCGGGCATGTCGATATCCCAGCTGGCCGGACGGCGGGGCCCGGCGTGGGTGCCGACATTGGCGCCCAGCGGCACGTGGCTCATGGACTCGATGCCGCAGGCCAGGCCGACCTCGATGGCCCCGGTCGAGATGAGTCCGGCGACCAGGCCCGCGGCCTGCTGGGCGGAGCCGCACTGGTTGTCGATGGTCACCGCGCCGGTCTGCCAGGGCAGGCCCGCGTGCAACCAGGCGGTGCGGGTGACATTGTTCGACTGCTCGCCGACCTGCATGACGCAGCCGCCCACGACCTGTTCCACCAGCAGGGGGTCCAAGGCCGCTCGTTCGAGCACGCCCCGCTGTGCCGCGCCGAGTAGTTCGGCGGCGTGCAGGCCGGCAAGCCAGCCGTTGCGCTTGCCGATGGGCGTGCGCGCGGCCTCGACGATGACGGGAGTTCCCATGTCGTTCCTTTCGGGTACAAACTGAAACAGGTTCGGATTCTGTTACAGCTGTTTACTAATTCGCCTTCCTCAGTCGTACCACCTGTGCTTCAATGATGGTAGAACGTGTTTCAGTCGGTCGAAGGAGACTGCTGGTGGTCGACACCTCAATGCGTCCCAATCTTCCGGACGGATTCGATGTCACGGACCCGGACATGTGGGAGAGCCGAGTCCCGGTCGAAGAATTCGCCGAATTGCGGCGGACCGCCCCCATCTGGTGGAACCCCAAATCACCGGACGTGGGCGGCTTCCACGACGACGGCTTCTGGGTGGTCAGCAAGCACGCCGACGTCAAAGAGGTCTCCCGGCGCAGCGACGTGTTCTCCAACTTCGAGAACACCGCCATCCCGCGCTTCAACGACGACATCACCCGTGAGCAGATCGAAATGCAGCGGTTCGTGATGTTGAACAAGGACGCGCCCGAGCACACCAAGCTGCGCAAGATCATCGCCAAGGGCTTCACGCCGCGCGTGATCAACGGCCTGCGCGCCGAGCTGACCGCGCGGGCGGAGCGGATCGTGCGGGCCGCCGCCGAGTCCGGGCGCGGTGACTTCGTCGAGCAGGTGGCGGCCGAACTGCCGCTGCAGGCCATCGCCGAGCTGATCGGCGTGCCGCAGGAGGACCGTAAGAAGATCTTCCGCTGGTCCAACGAGATGACCGGCTACGACGATCCGGACAGCGATGCCGACCCGCTGGTCGCCTCCACCGAGATCCTCGGCTACTCGTACCAGATGGCCGAGGAACGCAAGCGGTGTCCGGCCAGCGATATCGTCACCGAACTGGTGCAGGCCGAGATCGACGGGGAGGCGCTGTCGTCGGAGGAGTTCGGCTTCTTCGTCATGATGCTCGCCGTGGCGGGCAATGAGACCACCCGCAATGCCACCACGCACGGCATGCTCGCCTTCCTCGAGAATCCGGAGCAGTGGGAGCTGTTCAAGGAGAAGCGGCCCCTGACAGCGGCGGACGAGATCATCCGCTGGGCCACGCCGGTCAGCATGTTCCAGCGCACGGCGTTGGAGGACACGGAACTATCGGGCGTCCGGATCGAGAAGGGACAGCGCTTGGTGCTGCTCTACCGGTCGGCCAACTTCGACGAAGAGGTGTTCGAGGACCCGTTCACCTTCGACATCCTGCGGGATCCCAACCCGCACCTGTCCTTCGGCGGCACCGGCGCACACTTCTGCATCGGCGCGAACCTGGCCCGCCTCGAGGTGGAGATCATCTTCAATGCCATCGCCGATCACATGCCGGATATCACCGGCATCGGCGATCCGCGGCGACTGCGCTCCGGCTGGCTCAACGGGATCAAGGAGTTCGAG